>SEAD01000074.1 GCA_004173355.1 Chitinophagaceae bacterium
AAAAGTACCAAAAAAGTTCATGCCGATACGAAAACGCCGTTATGGCAGTCAAACGTGGATTTGGCTGACATATTTGCACTCCATAGTTCCGCAATCCGGCATAGCTGGCAGGATTTCCGTGCTGGTACATCGTTTGAAAATGGGTATATGTCCAAAAAAATTTAAAAACACAAACGAATATTATTATGACACATGTACGATTCAACCGTCAGCCATTGCAACGATCTTTTAACAATCTGGTAGACGACCTTTTCCCCGGCTTTCCCGTCGTATACAGGAATGAAGGCAAATCGGTTCCGGTAAATATTACCGAGAACGAAACAAGTTACCAGATCGATGTGGTTGCCCCTGGTTTTGACAAGGCTGATTTTAAGGTTAACGTAGACCAGCAGTTGCTCACCATCGAGGCTGAAGTGAAAGAAAATGCAGCCGGCGCAACTGGCAAACAGATTCGTCGCGAGCACCAGGTAACTTCTTTTAAGAGAACTTTTACACTGGATGAAAAGATCGAGGCGAACTCGATTGAAGCAACATACGTTAATGGTGTACTGGTATTAAACCTTCCGAAAAAAACGGAGGTCAAACAACCGGCACAACAGATAAGCATTAAGTAAGAATCTTTCTCATAAGCAGTTGGTTTTGGTTTAAACCCTGTCGTTTCCACGACGGGGTTTTTTTATTTTTTAATATGTTCACGGGGTCGTAACTGATTATTCTATAGTGAAATCCATTAATTTTACGGCACCTACACTAAAATAAAATCGGGGATGAAGAAGATCTGGTTTATAACTTTCTTATTGGTTTTTTCGGTAAAACTGATTGAGGCACAGGTTACGGACACCATTCCGGTTATCCCTCCGGTGGTGCCCGATACCCCCCTGCGCATTACCAACCTGAACCCCTATTTCACTGCCCAGGTAGACTCGGTGTTTTCCTACCAGATGGCCATCAATAAAGACACAAAAAAATATTACTGGTACCTGCGTAACAGTCCTGCCGGTATGAAGATCAACAAAGACAACGGTTTTATCAGTTTCAAGGCGGAGCGTTCCTTCTTTATGTCGGGCAAACTGAAATATGACCAGGAGTATAATGTGCGGCTGGGTGTACAGAACCTGTCCAACCCTGCCGAACATATCGATACCAGTTTCACCATCGTGTTTTACAACACCGATGTAATCAACCCGAAGATCAAGTTTACCGTGGCCAGCAACCTGGTGGTGGAGGAAGGTAAACCGGTGAGTTTTTCGGTGCTCTGTGAATCGGGCAACTTCCCGATCGAGGACATCCTCTTCAGCAGCAGTGTGCCGATTACCGGTTACACGCTCGTGAAAAAATGCGATGATCAGTTCAGCTGGACTCCTTCCTTCGATTTTGTGTCGGCAAAAGACACCAACCAGCAGAAGGTGGTGGTACTGAGTTTTGTGGGTTCCACCCGTTTCAGCGTCCGCGATACTGCGTCAATCCGCGTTACCGTGAAGGATGCCCTCAATTATCCGTATGCAGTGGAAGAACATGCTGCGGTTACAGCCGACCTGAAGAATTATGTACTGCAACTGAAGTTTGCGTTTTTCCAGCTGGACAAACGGGTACGGAATACCCGTGGGGCGCGGACCGGATTTGACCTGACTGCTGCGAGCAGCGCGCTTACCGGTACAATCCTGAACACCTCCTCCAGTACTTCCTCACAGAATACCGGTAAAGTATTGCCATCCGTTGGCGTGGCCCTCACCCCGATCAAGGAAGCAACGGCACCCAATAAAACGGTGGAACAAAACCAGGCTGCGGTAATCCGTTCGGCTATCCGCAGGCTTGAGTATGTGGAACGGGACAACCGGCTGGTGGGAGAACGCGACCCGGATGTGTCCGCCAAAACCCAGAAACTCCGTGAAGAAGTGCGGCAGGTCCGCAACCAGCTGGTTGAAGTGCCGCTGGAAATGGTGACCGAAATGTCTGAAGCCGAGCTGACCAAGTACATGAACAGCAAAAAGGTCCGGAAGAAATACGGACTGAGCAAGAAATAATAAAAAGCCTGCAATTTTACAAACTGCAGGCTTTTTTTAAAGACAGTCTCCTCACTCAGAGACACTCGCCTTTACTCCTGGTATCAATGATGTACTGGATCTTCCACACTCCCCTGGAGCGTACCAGCTGGAAGCTGTTGTACCCGCAATGGCTGAATTTGCCCTTGTAATAAAATTCGTAGGGTGTCCAGGCGATTGCCAGCGGACCATCCACTCCAAGTTTCTCAAACTGGATCAGTTCCCTCAGGTCCTTCTTCTGTGCCTTGCCGATTGATCTGGCGAATCCCACTACTGATTCGGTGTGTATGGTATTCACATCCCCGGGTCCGGACCGGATGGTCTGCAGGATCGCACTGTCGGCCATTATGGAAAGCAATAGTTTTTCATCTGCATTTTCCATTGCCGTGAACAAGGTGGTGATCACCGCTTTCACAGAATCTTCGGCAGTTGTTTTCTGCGCAGATACACTGTTAAAAACCAGGAGGCCTGTTAAGGATAATAAAAAGACACGCATATTAACAAGTTTTAAGTGAACCCATGGACTGAATTGCCGTCCTAAAGTAAAAGTAATCTGTATGAAAAAAATAAGAATTCTACCAGCGGTTGCATTGGCCCTTGTAACGGTGCTGCTTGTGAGCTGTAGCTCGGGGAGGCGGTACCAGTCCTATCCACCGCCACCGCCACCCCGTCCTGGCGTTTCACTGATCATCAACGGTGGCCCCGGCATCGTGGTGAGCCGTTACGGCGACGGCCGTTATTATTACCGCTCACCGCAGGGAATGATGTACTGGCGCGGTTATGACAACCGCTATTACCTGGACCGCAGGTATGTCAACCGCAACTACCATCGTCACAATCAATACAACGACTGGCGCAGGGGCGGTCGCAGGAGATAAGATAAACACCCACGACCACCAAAACGAAATGCCAGCAGTCAGCTGGCATTCGTATTTTTTATGTTTATCCCCGTTACATATAACCAAGGATTTTGAGCATGCTCTGGGCAGTCTGTTCTTTTGCGTATACCCAATCCACCAGCTTCCCGTTTTTATCGTGACCCACGATAATATGTTTGGGTGAAGGGATCAGGCAGTGTTTGATACCACCGTACCCGCTGATCTGGTCCTGGTAGGCACCGGTGTGGAAAAAGCCCACATACAGCGGTTCTTCGCTTCCGCCGGTTTTTGGCAGGAACACCTCATTGATATGTTCTTCCGAATCGTAGTAATCGTGGCTGTCGCAGGTTATTCCCCCCAGTACCACGCGCTGGTATTCCTCTTCCCACTTATTGACCGGCAGCATCAGGAATTTTTCCCCGATACCCCAGGTATCCGGCAGTGTGGTGATGAAGGACGAATCAATCATGTACCAGGTCTCGCGGTCATTCTGCACCTTTTCCCCGATCACGCTGTAGATATGCGCCATACTCTCGCCTACGGTGTAACTGCCGAATTCAGTAAAGATATTGGGCATCGGAACCTTTGCTTTCTTGCAGGCACTTTTGATATTTCCCACGATTTCGGTGATCATGAACTGGTAGTCATACTCGAAACCAAGGGAGTGTTTGATCGGGAACCCGCCGCCAATATTGATGGAATCCAGTTCGGGGCAGATTTTTTTCAGCTGGCAGTACAGGTTGATCACTTTGTTCAGCTCGCTCCAGTAATAGATATCGTCCTTGATCCCTTTGTTCAGGAAGATGTGCAGCATTTTCAGCTGGAACTTACTTTCGTAACCTTCGATCCGATCCACATAAAATTCAAGTATGTCCTTGGCGCGGATCCCGAGACGGGAGGTGTAAAAAGGGAAATTGGGTTCTTCCTCTGCGGCTACACGAATACCCAGTTTGAACGGTACCCTGACTGACTTTGCATATTCCTTCAGCTCGTCCTTGTTGTCCAGCACCGGTACCACATTGTGGAATCCGCTGTTGAGCAGGCTGGCGATACGGCGGGTGTAGGGTTTTTGTTTGTATCCATTACAGATGATATGGATATCCTTGGTGATTTTTTTCTTCTCGTAGAGCTTTTTGATAATCTCGATATCATAAGCATAGGAAGTTTCGAGATGGATTTCATGTTTGAGGGCTTCCTCCACCACAAAACTGAAATGCGAACTCTTTGTACAGTAACAATAAAAGTATTTGCCTTCGTACTTGTGTTTCTTGAAAGCATTGGCAAACATGGTTTTCGCCTTATTGATCTGCATACCGATCTTGGGAAGATAGGTCAGCTTCATGGGCGTGCCATACTTATCGATCAGGGCCTTGATGTTAAGGTTATTATACTGGAGATATCCGTCTACCACATCAAAGCCTTCCTGCGGAAAGTTAAAGGTCTGGTCGACCAGGTCACCGTATGTGTTATTCATTTACTGTGTAATGGGTTCGTGTATGTTAAAAATAAAATCAGGGTACAAATGTAGAATATTGATGAATCTAACGGGCAAAAAAAAAGCCACACCTGATGGTATGGCTCAAAGTTCCTTTAAAGCTGGATTTATTTCACGGAGTCAACCAGGCTCTTGAAAGTCTCGGGATTGTTCATCGCGAGATCGGCCAGGACCTTGCGGTCGAGGGTGATTCCTTTTTTACCCAGTTTGTTGATGAACTCGGAATAGGTGAGGCCTTCAGCACGGACGGCAGCGTTAATACGTGCGATCCACAGTGAACGGTATTCCCTTTTCTTGAGTTTACGGCCTACAAACATGTAGGTCATACCTTTCTCAACAACGTTTTTGGCTACCGTAAGTACGTTCTTACGTTTACCATAATAACCTTTGGCTTGTTTTAAAATTTTTTTCCTGCGGGCCTTGGAGGCAACTGCATTTTTTGAACGAGGCATATCTTAAAGAGTTTAAATAATGATCAATAACGTTGGATGGTCCGGCGCAAACGCCTTCCCTTCTTACTTCAGGCGGAGAAGACGTTTTACGAAGTGCAGATGTGAATCAGCAACCGTTCCGTCTTTGCGCATGTTACGTTTACGTTTTTTTGATTTTTTCGTCAGGATGTGACGTTTGAAACTCTTCTGGTGCATGATCTTTCCGGTGCCGGTAACCTTGAAACGTTTCTTGGCACTGGAGTTCGTTTTAACTTTAGGCATTTTACCCAGTTATTAATTGTGTCACCTTTGAGGCGTTCCCCACCGGGGGATGCTTATGGAGCCTCTTCAGGAAATGTCCGGAATAAACTGATTTATTTCGGGCTGCAAAGATAAGGCGGCGGCCTGATCCGGCAAAGGGAAGGGGAAAATAAAAAGGGAGCCACATTGCTGCAGCCCCCTTCTGGGACATATTACCCGGAAATGGGTCTAATTATTTGGGATCGAGAACTTTATCAATTCGT
Organism: Chitinophagaceae bacterium; assembly: GCA_004173355.1. GTDB lineage: Bacteria > Bacteroidota > Bacteroidia > Chitinophagales > Chitinophagaceae > JBEVJC01. Next base: position 5,371 of record SEAD01000074.1, read on the forward strand.
GCGGCAAGGTCGGCGAGGTGAAACCGGGTCATCGGGTCCGGATTCGCGGATGCACCAGCCTTGATCTCGGAGCGGAGCGACACAAGATGTGCCCGCACGATACTCTTTATGTCCGACTTTTCGATGGATGCGGAAGAGAGTCCGATACTGAAGGTAAATCCTCCAACGCTTTGTGGTGGCGGGGGGTCCAGCAGGCCAGCAAGCGTTGCGATATAGGATTTCTGCAGGTTACGGCGGTACACGTCGGTTTTCGAGCGGGTGGCCAGTTCTGACCATACTCCCCTTTTCATATCCCCAAACAGGTCTACCAGCGTATAGGCAGCAGCACCTTTCGCAGCTTCCCCGTCAATGAGTTTGCCGAGGGTGCGGGCCGAGAATACGCGGTTCAGTACGTTGTCCTGGATACGACCGATAGTGGACACGGCATTCAGGTCTGTTTTTGAAAACACCACATCACTGATCAGCCAGGTGGGGGTGGTAAACAGCTGTTTGTTGAGGAAATCAACTGCCTCCCGCTGTTTGGCCTTTGATACCACTTCGTACACGGCACCTTCCTGTTCAACTTTCTTTGGAGTTTCCATGATACCACCGATATACTTGGTCACGTGACCGAGGTAGCGGCTGTATTGCCCGGTAAGCTCACCGTAGATCGTTTCCAGGTTTGTATAATTTTTATTCGGTTCCCTGGTCCATGCTTCCAGGTTCGGAACGATACGCTGGAGGTTTTTGATACCATATCCTGCACCTTTGATACCGTCATCACCCACCTGTTCGCTCTGTGAGCGGGGGTCATCCGGATTGGATTCGGTACCAAACCAGAGGCGGTTGTCTTTCAGTTTGGCGATCACCCATTTGTTCAGGTGCGATTGTTCGTCATCCGCTGACCTGAACTGGGGGAAAAGGCGATAGCCCCATTCGATGGCCCAGTCATCATAATCGCCGATACGCGGGAACAGACCCACACGGCTGATCTTGTCTTCCGGCTGTGCCACATAGTTGAAACGGGCATAGTCCATGATAGAAGGTGTATGGCCATTGGCTTCCACCCAGGCTTTGTCACGCAGTTTTTCAACCGGTACAGAAGAACTCGAACCATAGTTATGGCGGAGTCCGAGTGTGTGGCCGACTTCATGCGATGATACGAAACGGATCAGCTGTCCCATCAGTTCATCATCGAACTGCATTTTGCGGGCGCCGGTATCAAGTGGTGAACACTGGATGAAATACCAGTCGTGGATCAGCTTCATCACGTTATGGTACCAATTGATATGGCTTTCCATGATCTCACCGGTACGGGGGTCAGCGATGCTGGGACCGCTTGCATTGGCGATATCCGATGGTTTGTATACGATCGCGGAATAACGGGCATCTTCGAGGCTCCACTCGGGGTCCTCTGATTTGGAAGGGGCAACCTTCGCGAGCACCGCATTTTTAAACCCTGCCTTTTCAAATGATTTCTGCCAGTCATTTACACCCTGGATCAGGTAGGGCACCCATTTGGCCGGTGTTGCCGGGTCAATGTAAAAAATGATCGGCTTCTTTGGCTCCACCAGCTGGCCTGCCTTGTATTTTTCAATATCGACATCCTTTGGTTCGAGTCTCCATTTTTTTACCATATTGACCGTCTCCACCCCCTGCGGGTTGGCGTCGAAGTCAGTATAACGGACGGCAAAGAACCCGACACGTTCATCGAAATAACGCGGCTGCATCGGCACTTTTGGAAGTGCAACGAGGCTGCTGTTCATTTCCACGGTAAAGTTACCACCGGCTGAACCACCAATGCTGATACCGCCACCGAGATTGGTGGGGGGCGCTGCACTGCGGCTGTAGGTTTTGACGGTTGTCACCTCAATGTTTTCCGGAAATGATTTGACGGATACAGTATATGACTTGTCGGATTGCAGCGAACCCAGACGCATCATGCTCTTGGTGGCGGAGCTGAAAAACAGCACATCATTGTCCGAACCGATATAATCCGTGATATCGATCACGTAGCCGGTTGAATCCTTTGAGAAAGCCTTGATGTCAAACGACGCAGCAATCGGCTGTACGTTGGAATTGGTCACCGCTGTAAACATCGGCGATGTGCTGTCTTTGGCATATTCCCCGAAGGAAATGTTGCGGAGGAATATTTTATTATTCGGCCCCTTGTCGAAGCTGATTACATTCTGTCCCACCTGGTCACCCGCATAACCAAACATCCCACCACTGCGCATACCCGCCGCAGCTTTGGAAATCCGGTTCACCACCAGGATCTGGCGGCCAAGCGAGGTGTCCCCGATCTCGAAGTAGAATTTGTCCTCCACCTTGTGCACGGTAAACATGCCTTTGTCGGAAACGGCTTTTGATGTGATGATTTCGCTGTATGGTTTTGGTCCGGTGGATGGTCTCGCCCCCATCCCGGGTGCAGGGGTGGGTGCTTTTGCAGTATCCACCCTGCCGCGGTTCTGTGCGTCAGCAGAGCTGCACACCAGGATTGCTGCAGCGAGTATTACCTGCTGGAGATTGGTTCGAATCATGTGATGTATTAAGTTTTAAATAATTTTCCCAAGATAGTTAAACAGTCGATCGAAATACACTTGCGGCGAATAAATTGGACAAATGGCAAATACTTTACACCAACGTGAAACCTGCGGTGGACGGGCATTTGATGACGACGCGGATCACCGCGAAAACTTGCGCATGCAACCGGGAATTTTGCTGACATATTCCAAAGACTACCTTTACAGACATAAAAAAACCCGCCGGGAAGGCGGGTTATTATCTGCGGGATTGTCCGTTTATTTTTTCTTACCCTTCGGTGCAAACATGGCGAGCATCCGGCGGCCTTCCATTTTAGGCATGCTTTCCAGCGTACCTACTTCAGCGAGCCGTTCAGCAAACTTCAGGATGATCAGCTGTCCTCGTTCCTGGAACTGGATAGCGCGTCCTTTGAACTGCACATAGGCTTTCACCTTGTTACCGTCTTTCAGGAATCCTTCCGCATGTTTTGCCTTGAAGTCGAAGTCGTGGTCATCCGTGTTTGGTGTGAAACGGATTTCCTTTACTTCGGAGACTTTGCTTTTGGCCTTCATCTCCTTTTCCTTCTTCTTCTTATCGTAGAGGAATTTGTTATAATCGATGATTTTACAAACCGGCGGATCAACCTGCGGGGAAATTTCCACGAGGTCAAGCTGCTGGTCCTGCGCCATACGCAGGGCATCCTGTGTGCTGTAAATACCTACTTCCACGTTGTCACCAACGAGGCGGACCTGTGGTACACGGATGAAGTTGTTAATGCGGTGTTCCGCTTCCTTGCGGGGAATAAACCGTCCCCTGAATCCGCCTTTGTTAAATCCGCCACCTCCGGGTTTGTAGGCTCCTCCGCCTCCTGCCCCTGGTGGCCTGTTGAACCCGCCTCCGGGTTTTTGTGGTACTGCCATTTACGTTTTTTAGTTTAAAAATTGATGCGGTCCGGTACGGGAGCCGGGCGGTTGGTCCATCCGGACCAGTAGCCCCCTTTCCCTTACGCTTTCCTTTCGTCGTACTCTGCTGTTATATCAAGCAAAAATTCGTCCATTGTTTTTGAACCGATATCTCCCTTGCCCTGACGGCGGACAGACACCAGCCCCTCATTCATTTCCTTTTCACCAACCACCAGCATGTAAGGCACTTTCATCAGTTCAGTATCCCTGATTTTTTTACCGATTTTTTCCTGGCGGTCATCGATCTCTGCACGAATATCTGCTTTTTTCAGCTTTTGTGAAACTGTTTTCGCATAGTCCATGAACTTGTCGCTGATCGGGAGGATTTTTACCTGTACCGGTGCGAGCCAGACGGGGAACTTGCCCGCGTAATGTTCCAGCAGGAACCCGATGAAACGTTCGTGGGTACCTAGTGGCGCCCGGTGGATGATCAGCGGGGTCTCCGGCCGGTTCTCCTGGTTGGTGAATTCCAGCTTGAAGCGACGGCCCTGCGCAAAGTCCACCTGGTTGGTTGCAAGGGTAAATTCACGACCGATGGCACTCCAGATCTGTACATCGATCTTCGGACCATAAAAAGCGGCTTCATCCTGTACTTCCACAAACGGGGTGTTGGTCCGGATCAGCACATCCCGCACCATTGCTTCGGTTTCCTTCCAGAGCTCCGGTTCGTTCACATATTTCTGACCGAGTTTCTCGGGGTTATGAAGGCTGAGCCTCATCACATATTTATCAACCCCGAAAATCTTGAAATACTTCAGGTACAGATCATTCACCTTGCTGAACTCTTCAAAAAACTGTTCCTTGGTGCAGTAGATATGCGCATCATTCATGTGCAGGCAACGAACCCGCATCAGCCCGAACAACTCACCACTCTGCTCATACCGGTAGCAGGTGCCGTACTCGGCCAGCCGCAGCGGCAGGTCTTTATAACTTTTCGGCTCTGCCGCAAAAATCTTGTGGTGGTGAGGGCAGTTCATCGACTTCAGGTAGTATTTCTGCCCTTCCAGTTCCATTGGCGGATACATACTGTCCTTGTAATATGGAAGGTGACCGCTGGTGAGGTACAGGTTTTCCTTGGCGATATGGGGTGTCACTACCCGTTTATATCCCTGCTCGTTCTCATTCTCTTTGGCCAGCCGCTCCAGTTCCTCGATTATGACCGTACCATTGGGCATCCACAGTACCAGGCCCTGGCCGATATCATCATCCATTGTATAGATGCTGAGTTCCTTGCCGAGTTTGCGGTGGTCGCGGAGTTTTGCTTCCTCCAGCATCTTCAGGTGTTCTTCGAGGTCCTTTGCAGCCGGGAATGTAACACCATAAATACGGGTCAGCTGTTTGTTCTTCTCGTCACCTTTCCAGTACGCACCGGCAATATTGGTCAGTTTGATCGCCTTGATAAAACCGGTATCCGGGATATGCGGCCCGCGGCAGAGATCCGTGAAGCTGCCCTGGGTATAAAAAGTAATCTCCCCGTCTTTCAGGTTGGTAAGCAGGTCAAGCTTGTACTCGTCCCCTTTCTTTGTAAAATAGTCCACCGCCTCGTCCTTCGGCACCTCTTTCCGAATAAAAACAGATTTCTGCTTCGCAAGTTCATTCATCTTTTTTTCCAGCGCAAGCAGGTCCTCTTCGTTGACCTTGCGGTCACCGAGATCCATATCATAATAGAAACCATTTTCAACAGGTGGCCCTACCCAGAATTTCACCCCGGGAAAAACCGACTCAACGGCCTCGGCCAGCAGGTGCGCAGAGGAGTGCCAGAAAGTGGATTTGCCTGCCGTATCGGTCCAGGTCAGCAACTTCACCGTAGCGTCCGTGCTGATTGGCCTGGTGGCGTCCCATACTTCCCCGTTTACTTCTGCGGCCAGTACTTTCCGGGCTAAGCCTTCGGAAATGGATTTTGCGATGTCCAGCGAAGTCGTTCCGGCTTCGTACTGCTTCACCGCCCCGTCTGGCAATGTAATGTTGATCATTCGGTTTTAATTCTGATTAATATCGGCCTGAAAAAATCGTGTTGAAGACTGCCGGGAGTTCCGGCAGGACCCGCTACCACCTTGCATTCCATCCGGTTAAAGGAGGAAGGCGAGGGATAAACAGGAGCACAAAATTAACAAACTATTGCCGGAGTGCAATCAGTGTAAAACAACAAATTCCCTAGTTTTGTCACAATGACGAGCCGCCTTTTCAAGATCGTACTGCTCCTTTCCCTGTTCACCGGTTTCATTGCCATTGATTCAATTGCGCAGACAGTTACCGGAATCTGGAGGGGTTATTTTATTGCAGATGACGGTTCGCAATACAAACTGGAGTTCCAGGTAAAACAGACCAGCACCGGCCAGGTGGCGGTTTCCGGGGTCTCTTACTCCTACGCAAACGACAAACGGTTTTATGGCAAGGCAACCATGACGGGCAACTTCATGAAAGCCTCCCAGAGTTTCCGTATCCGCGAAATCAAAACCGTGGAAGTTAAAAACCTCAGTGGCGGTGGTACCTGTATCATGAATTACAATCTCACCTACAGCAAGTCGGGAAAGGAAGAATTCCTCGAAGGATCCTATCTCGGGAAACCGGAGACCGAAAAGGAAAACGACTATGAATGGGGCGACTGCGGTGGTGGTAAAGTGTACCTCCGCAAAGTGCCGACATCGGACTTTTATATCGAACCGTTCCTCCGGACACCCGCGAAAAAAACAACACCCCCTTCAAATATTAATCCACCGGTTGTACGGAAAACGGCTACCCCGCCTCCTTCTTCGGTAAAAAAAGACCCACCTCCATCCACTGTAAAAAAAGACCCTCCATCTGCACCCGTTAAAAAGGAAGTGGTGAAGACGCCGGTCAAACAGCCTCCGGTAAAAAAACCGGCAGACCCAGTGAAAACCGAAATTGTCAGGAAGGCGGACTCGCTGGCCAAAGCGCCGGATCTCACCACCAGGGCTCCCGCAAAAATCCCATCGGCAAAGCCAACCGTACTCCGCAACAGGAGCAATGAACTGATGAAACAACTGGTGGTGAACACCCGCAGGGTGGAAGTAAAACTGTATGACAACGGGGAAGTGGACGATGATACCATCTCTGTATATTTTGACCGTAAACTCATCCAGTCGATTAAACGCCTCAGCACTGCCCCTGTGACTATACAGCTGGACCTCGACGATGACAACGAAGACCACGAACTGGTGATGGTGGCGGAAAACCTCGGCCGCATACCACCCAATACATCCCTGATGATTGTGGAAGCCGGGGAAAAAACTTTCCAGGTCCGCATTACTTCCAATGAACAGAAAAACGCGGTGGTCAGGTTCAGGTACGAGAAGCCATAGCACTGCCAATGGATGCCTTGCTTACCGTTTCTGTAAATTCCCCGTTCCGCTTTCCATTTTTGAGGTATTTTCATTGCTCATGCGCGTGACCTTTTTCTTATTACTGCTCCTGTCCACCCTCGCCGTATCCGCCCAGCCCATAAACGGGTACTGGAAGGGCCGGCTGGTCATGGAACCAGGTGGTTGTTTCCCGGTCTATAACATCGAGTTCCAGATCCATGTAACCGGCACATTTATCAAAGGCACCTCCTACCATTATTCCGATACCACCAATTATGTAAAGGAAGAATTTGAAGGCAGCTGGGACTCCACCGGCAATGCGCTGGTGATCGAAGAAAAGAAAGTATCCGTATTCCGGATCCCGGCAGACTGTATCCCCTGTATAAAAAAATATTCTCTCACTTACCATACTGATGGCCGGGAAGAACAGATCCGGGGATCATGGACGGGCAAGACCATGGATAACCGGACTACCTGCCCCGCCGGTACGATCGTACTCACACGGATCCAGAAATCGGCATTTGAACCACCCATGCCCCCCATCCTGCAATCCAGGAAAAATGTATTGATCCGCGAAATCATTGTGGATACCGGCATGGTACAACTGGATTTTTACGACAATGGCGAGATCGATGGGGACAGCATTTCTGTTTATGTGAATAATATTCCCTTGATTATGGGGAAACTGATCGGCGCAAAGCCGGTGACGACCTTTGTGAAAATCGACGGCACCAAACCCGTTTATGACATGATCATGGTAGGTGACAACCTGGGGAAAATCCCGCCGAATACGGCCCTGGTCATCGTTTATACCGGCGGAAGACGTTACCTGCTCAATCTTGCAAGCGATTACACAAAGAATGCCATGGTCCGTTTCCTGTACCAGCGACCCTGACACCGGGCATGCACCACAGTTTACTTCGCTATCCCGCAATGACATGGCATGATTTTTTTAAAGCATATGTCGAAAAAAATCATGTAGTTTATGAAAAAAATCCTCTCTTTTGTGGCGGCCGTGATGGTCGCTTCCTCTCTCAATGCCCAAACCCTTTCACTTGGACCAACCGCCGGCTTTGGCCATAGCTGGCTGCGGTTCCCGGATGCTGATGATGCCAACCCGGACCGGGGTTTCCATCCATCGTACAATGCGGGTGTGAAAGTCGTGTACAGTTTCGTCAGCCATTGGGGTGTCAGTGCAGATGTAAAATTTTCCAGTGAAGGCGTTACATTCAAGGATGCTGACAGCGATGACAAGCAGATCAACCGCCTGAATTATCTCCGTGTGCCTTTGCAGGGTATCTATTTCTTCGAACAGCTGGGTGACCGCGTGCGTCCGAAAGTCAGCCTCGGACCATCATTTGGTTTCCTGCTCGGTGCCAACAGCCGCACGAAAGTGGATGGTGAACTGAGCGACAAACAGGATATCAAGGACAACCTCGAAACATTTGATTTAGGTGCCACGCTTGGCGTAGGCGCGAACATCCGTATCAGCAGAGACATATGGCTCAATACCGATATCAGTTACCTGCATGGCTTCACAGGTATCAGCAAGGGGGACATTTCTTCCGGGGATGACCTCAAAAACAGTGGCCTTACCCTCAATGTTGGTGTACTGTTCCCGATCGGCAAGGGCAGCAAAAAATAATTGTAACCCGTTTACTAAAAGGAAAGGTGCCATTGCTGGCACCTTTCCTTTTATAATGTATATCCGTTTAGCGTGCTGTATCGGGTACAGTAAAATTGATCGTGTCCTTTGGTTCGCCACAGGTCAGCATACCCGCCTTGTAAGTGGGATGTTTCAGACCGAGATACGGATTCCTGACCGCATCCGTCTGGCTGATCCAGAAACCCGACTGGTCTTCCCCAAATGCCATCGGGCACTCCTGCCAGTACATTTTGGCGCGGTCGTACTTAACAATCACAAATAACTGCAGGAGGTTTTCGGACAGGCTGTTCAGCGCCACCCGTTTTTTGTCCAGGGTTGGTTCAGATACAACGGCCGCTACCTGCGCCTTTGCATTACCCAGGGGATCAAGCGCGGACTGGTAAATGAACGTATCCCGCTGCAGTTCACCGATTTTCAGCGAGTCCAGCGACTGCTGCAGCGCCGCCGCAACAGTATTGACTTTCAGCGAATCCCAGTTGACAAAGGCCTCGGTCATATCATAATAATCTGCCAGCACCTGCGCAACCGACTCATTAAAACCCTCGCTGTGTTTGCTCACCGCAAGCGCCACTGGTTTGGGACCTTTTTCCCTTCTGGCACCGGAACGGAACTTGAACGCCCAGACCAGGTACCCGGCCGCGACCAGGAGGAGTATAACAACAACAATCAGTACTTTTTTCATTCCGGCGATGTTTCCACAAATATAAATAGCGGGGGCGGCAAGTGCTAATCCATTATTTTTGCGCAAAATTAAAAAGCAGGATTCAGTATGTTAGCCGGTTTACAGAATGTTACGTTTGAGTTTGGGGCACGAGTGATTATTGAAGGATCCACCTGGCATATCCAGCCGGGGGAACGGATCGGGCTGATCGGGTACAACGGTACAGGAAAATCAACCATCCTGAAACTGCTCGTTGGGCAGTACTCCCCCTCCGTGGGCACCGTGGAAAGAAGCCGCACCACCTCCATTGGTTACCTGCACCAGGACCTCCTGAGTTTCGACACCGAAGAATCCATCCTCCAGGTTGCACTCGGGGCATTCGAACGTGTAATCCAGCTGGAAAAGGAAATTGAAGCACTCGGCAAGGAACTGGAACGCACCGGGGATGAAAAAACCCTGTATGAATATTCCGACAAGCTGCATGAAATGGACACGCTCGGGGGTTATGAGATCCACCACCGCACCGAAGAGGTGCTGCAGGGACTTGGGTTCCCAAATGAAGCCCTCTCACGCCCCTACAAGGAATTCAGCGGGGGCTGGCGGATGCGGGTACTCCTTGCAAAAATGATCCTGCAGGCACCCGACCTGCTGCTGCTCGATGAACCGACGAACCACCTTGACCTTCCCTCCATTGAATGGCTGGAAAAATACCTGTTGCACTACCAGGGATCGGTGGTGATAGTGAGTCACGATAAATATTTCCTGAACCGCATGGTGACCAAGATCGTGGAAGTGTATCAGCAGGAACTCCATATTTACGGGGGCAACTTCGACTATTACGAAAAAGAAAAAGCCATCCGCATTGAAATGCAGCAGAAGGCTTTTGAAAACCAGCAGGATTATATCCGGCAGCAGGAACGTTTTGTGGAACGCTTCAAAGCCAAGGCCAGTAAGGCCGCAGCGGCGCAGAGTATCCAGAAACGACTGGATAAACTGGACCGTATCGAAGACGTATCACTCGAACGTCCGAATATCCGGATCAACTTCCGCGTGGATAAAACTCCAGGCCGCGTACTGGTTGAACTGAAAGACATCCATAAACAATACGGCGACAATGTAATCGTACATAAGGGAAATGCAGAGATCGACCGCGGCGATAAAATCGCTTTGATCGGGGCCAACGGCAAGGGAAAATCAACACTGCTCCGCATCATCGCAGGCGTGGAAGGTGCCGATGGTGGTGAACGCAAATGGGGCCACAATGTGGAAGAAAGCTTTTATGCCCAGCACCAGCTGGAATCACTCAATATTAACAACACACTGATTGATGAAATGCGGGAGTGTGGCAGCCAGATGACCGATGTGGAACTGCGTACGACCCTGGGTTGTTTCCTCTTCGGTGGTGATGATGCGGATAAAAAAATCAAGGTACTGAGCGGTGGCGAGAAAGCCCGCGTGGCACTGGCAAAAACCATGATCAGCAAGGCCAACTTCCTGATGCTGGATGAGCCGACCAACCACCTTGACATGCATAGCTGCGACCTGCTGATCGATGCTTTGACCAAGTACCAGGGCAGCCTGATCCTGGTGAGTCACGACCGCTATTTCGTATCCAAAACCGCGAACAAGATCTGGGAAATCGTTGATCACGAGATCAAGGAATTCAAGGGTCCATATGATGAATATGTAGCCTGGAAAGAACGGATGGCGAAACAGGATCCGAAAACCGGCAAAAAAGAAAAAAACAAAAACGAGGGAAACGATAAACCTGCTGCAAAAAAAGCGGAACCCGTTGCGCCCCCGCCGCCCCCGCCACCGGCTGCAAACGCCCCGGTGAATAAAGAAGCAAAAAAGGAACTGCAGAAACAGCAGCGCATTTTCCAGCAGCTCGAAGAACAGATAGCAGCGCTGAACAAGGAGAAATCCACGCTGGAAGCGGAACTGGCAAATCCTGCAACCTATACCGACCGCGAGAAATTTGTGAAGACAGAAGCCGGTTATAAAGCCGCTTCGGATAAACTCGTGATTCTTGGCAAGGAATACGAACAGGTGTTCGAAAAAATCATGTTGCTGGAAGGCAATGATTAGCCAGCATACGCATTACAGGCCAGGGCGATAATTCCGACAGGAGGCTCCGGCAGCAAGCGCGTAAGCAGCTGAAAGGGATTATCTTCACCATGTATTTAGATTTATCCGACTGAATGAAGCGAATCCTCCCTTTCCTTGTCCTTTTTTGCTGCGTATTACAGACCAGTGCGCAGAAAATCCGCCCCCGCATAGGCGTCACCCTGAGTGGTGGCGGTGCCAAAGGACTGGCACATATCGGCATCCTGAAGGCAATTGATTCAGCCGGACTCAACGTGAGTTATGTCACCGGGACAAGCATGGGTGCTATCATTGGCAGCCTCTATGCCGTTGGTTATTCAGGTGACAGTATTGAACAGCTTGCACAACGGATCGACTGGGACCAGCTGCTCAGTAACCAGAGCGGTTTGCGCAGTCTCTTCATGGAAGAAAAGGAAGAGTATGGCAAGTACGATATCGAATTGCCCTGGGTAAACAACCGGTTCAAGATCAGCACCGGGTTCCTTGAGGCCGAGGAGCTCTGGCTCAAACTCGCGGAATTCTTCTACCCCGTAAAAGACATCAAGGACTTCAGCCAGTTCAGCATCCCCTTCAGCTGTGTGGCCACGGATGTGGGTACCGGCAATGCAGTCGTCCTTAAAAAAGGGGAAATTGTATCTGCCATCCGCAGCAGCATGTCTATCCCCTCGGTGTTTACAGCAACGGAGATCGATGGAAAAAAACTGGTGGACGGTGGCATCAGCCGCAATTTTCCCGTCAGGGACGTCAAACAGATGGGTGCCGACTATGTAATCGGCAGTACCGTGGCTACCGGACTCCTCCCCTCAGATAAAGTAAAAAATATCATCCACCTCCTTTTGCAGATTGCCTTTTTCCGCGAAGCGGAAGACAATAAACAGGAAGTGCCGCTCTGTGATATTTACATACCATTTGACCTGCCGGATTATAATATGGGCAGCTTCAGCAGCGCTGCTGATATCCTGGAGGAGGGTATCAATCGCGGGCGTGAACTCTATCCGCAGTTCAGGCATCTGAAGGATTCACTCGATGCCATTTACGGAATCGAAGAAAAGAAACTGCACCGGCTGCCCGTGGCCGCACCAGCGAGGATCGTTACTTATGAAGTACACGGCCTAGAACATACCAGACAATCATTTTTCACCAATACAATGAACCTGAAGACGGGTCATGCCTACACTGCGGATGACCTGAATGACATGGTGCGCAAGGCATTTGGCACGCGTTATTATGCAAGGATAGTGTACTCGCTGAAACCTTTACCGGACGGTGGTTACAAGGCCATCTTTGATGTACAGGAAAACCCGCTGACGTATTTCAAGGCCGGTCTGCATTACAATCGTTTTTCAGGCATCGGCCTGATCGGCAATATAACCACCCGCAACTTTTTCCTTCCCAATTCCCGGAGCCTTGCTTCCATCAACCTTGGGGAGAGCTTCCGGATCAAGGGGGAACACCTGCAATACCTTGGCCGGTTGAAGGCATGGGGTATAACGGTAAAAACACAACTCGACCGTTTTGACTTTACCACGTATGAACAATCCAAACAAACGGGTTTGTACCAGCAGAACAACTGGGAACTGTCGGAGAAACTGCATTACTCCCCTACCCGGTTTGTAACAATGGGTATTGGCCATAAGCTGGAGTGGGTACAGTATGATCCGACCATCGAGCGATCGATGGACCTGCAGGGCAGCCTCAACTTTTCGACCTTGTCAGCCTATATGAAATTCAATACGCTTGACCGGAGTAATTTTCCCAGGCGCGGCGTAAGGATTGAAGTGGAAGGGTCACGTGTGTTGCGTCAGACCGAACGCATCGATTTCCTGGTCAACGGGATTCCCCCGGGCAATCCTGATTCGATTTATATTGATACCGATCCTTATTTTCGTGCATGGGTATTTGCGGAAGCCTATATCCCGACAGGGCCAAAAACCAACCTGTTCTTCCAGGCGCAGAACGGGGTCAATTTCAGTTACTCCAGGAACGTGGGAAATGAATTCATTATTGGCGGCATGACGAAGATGTTCCGCAACCAGGTGACATTTGCCGGGTTGCAGGAAGGCACCCTGTATTCCACGGCCATGGCCACTTTCCAGGCAGGGTTACGACGCCAGTTGTTTGCAGGGGCTTACCTGACCGGCCGGGCAAATGTGTTGTTCAACAATTTTATCAGCCGGAGTTCTTTTTTCCAGAACCGGGATTTTTATTCAGGGTATGCCCTGACCTTCTCCTACAATTTTGCACTCGGACCACTCGACCTGAGTGTGATGTACTGCGACCAGACCCGGAGGGTGCAGACCTATATCAACCTGGGTATACCGTTTTAGGCATTCAGCTGTTTCCGGGCCTTTATAAAATCGGTGACAAGATAGGCCGCGAGTCTCGCCATGGGGTTATCCGTACGGCCATACGCCATCCGTCCCGATACACCGGAGATAAAAAGATAGGCAGGATCGAGTGCTCCCGCTGCATACGAAACATATTGCCGGGCTTCTGCAGGGCTGACACCGGTGCAGCTGCAATCCGCCCCGCCCGCCTGGAGTACGGCATCGAGGTCTACATCAATCCCTGTCATGAGTTCATCTGTAAAGCCGGTGGCATGTGCAACAGCCTGTCCGAAACTTCTTTTGCCCAGCACGAAGATATCTTCATACGTGATGCAATCGATAAACGGATTGTTCACCATATCCATCCACACATTCTGTGGCAGGTGGTTTTCATGTACCCCGATCACGCAGTATTTCTGCAGGAACCCATCTTCATCGGCGTACCGGAAAGCATTGTTGCTGTGACGGCCTTCGGCGGGACCGAAATGTGCATGTGCATCGAGGTTTACGCAATTGATCTGCGCCAGTGGTATGACGCCCGCGCGGAACCATCCTTTTGCAGCGCCCTTGATGATGGGGTAAGCATTGTTGTGACCGCCACCGAGTACTAGTGGCATCTTCCCAGATGACGTGATAATTTTTACCAGCTTCTCCACTTCTTCATCGATGCTGTTGACGGCGTGCCGGTATGCTTCCGTTTTCTCTTCTTCCGTACGTGCAGTGGTGTCGATCAGGTATTCGATATCACCAAAATCGAAATGCCCGAGCAGCAGGATTTCATTGCCATCGAGGAAGTCGTTGCTTTGTGTGTTAAGGAGCGACTGCAGGAAGGGGATCCAGATCGTATCGGCGCCACCACGCGCCCCACTGGCTTTGCGTCCGAGGTCTTCCGGGATGCCGAACAACACATAGTTTGCCGGGCTGGCCTTGATGGAATCTGCTAACTCACTGCGTGAAGGCAACACCTGGATCCGTTCCCCCATCTTCGTTTCGAAACGGCGAAGACGGGTGAGTGCGACAAGATCCTGCCGGTTGTAAATCCGCAAATGGGTCAGCGGTTGGCTGGCGGGAACACTGGTCATAGAATGCCGATTTTATTGTTCACGGCGGAAAGGATGGCCTGTTCTAAAGCTACGGTTTTGTTTTCTATTTCGCGACCGCGGGTCACCACGGCATCCACGTAGTTTTTGTCGTCGCAGGAAGCTGCATTGATCCGCACATTCATGAATGCCCCCATCACGGCAGATCGGGCGCAGAGGGCTCCCACTCCTGCATCTGATACGGAATTCGGATTACCGGTTTCGGCCATTGCGCGGATCAGGTCCATGCTTTTGTAAGCGGTTTCCATGACCTGCATCGGCACCTCTATTGCATTGCGGGTTGCAGCAGCGATTGCGGCAGTGCGGAATTGCTTTTCTCCATCCGTGGTTTTTGGCAGTCCGAAGGCCGCTATGATACCATTGAAGGCAAGGGTGTCCGCATCCACGAGTTGCAGCAGGCGGTCCTTGTACGACTGTCCTTTTTCTGCCCAGTTGCCAAATTCTTCCCAACGCTCATCCCAGCCTTTTTTATGCGAAGAAAGGTTGGCCACCATGGTTGCCAGCGAAGCGCCAAGGGCACCGAGATAGGCGGCAATGGAACCCCCTCCCGGTGCGGGGCTTTCACTGGCGGTGAGATCTGCAAACTCAGTGAGTGACTTTGCCACGAGCATTTGCTGCGCTGGTTCGCGTAGCATGTATTCTATGATTTTTTCTTCCGGTTTGAAGGGAGCCAGTTCATCGAGCCCCAGTGATTTTACCGCGATATGGATCAGTTCCTTTTCCGATACTCCGCGGGAGCGTTGCTGTTTGCCGAGAAAATAACGACCAGCATCGAGTATTGTCTTCAGGGGGACGAGTCCCACCAGTTCACTGCCCGTAACCCGGATGCCCCTTGCGTCGGCTCTCCTGCATACCTCATCAAAGGCAATGTGCAGCGGTGTGATATTGAGGTTGGTCAGGTTGATGGAAATCTGTGCGATCCCGTATTCTTCAATAAACCAGCCGATGGCTTTCACGCTCTTTAACGAACCCGGTACCGATACGGTGTTGCCCTTCTCATCCAGGACAGCTTTGCCATTTTCGCGTCTGACACGTCCTGCTTCACGCACATCAAAGGCAATGGCATTGGCGCGGCGTACCGAAGTGGTATTGAGGTTAACATTGTACGCAACCAGGAAATCCCTTGCCCCGATAACGGTTGCACCGCGTCTGGCATCGAAGGCTGCGGGACCTGCATCGGGTTTCCATTCCGGTTGCGTTATTTTGGCTGCGAAGTTTTCGTATTCACCTGCCCTGATAATGGAAAGGTTGCTGCGCGACTTATCGGGTTGGGCGGCTTCATAGAGGTATACCGGCAGATCGAGTTCATCACCCACGCGCTGCGCCAGTCTGGTAGCCCATGCAGCTGCTTCTTCAATTGAAATATCTGCTACCGGGATCAGCGGGCACACATCGGTGGCGCCCATTCTTGGATGTTCACCCTTGTGGTTGCGCATATCAATCAGCTCACCCGCCTTACGTATGGCAAGGAAAGCCGCTTCCACAACGGCTTCCGGCGGACCTACAAAGGTCACCACCGTACGGTTGGTCGCTTTTCCCGGATCTACGTTGAGTAACCGGATGCCACTGACTGATTCGATTTCATCGGTGATCTGGCGGATTATATGGAGGTCATTGCCCTCGCTGAAGTTTGGTACGCATTCGAGTATCGGGTTCATATGGTTGTGTTTGGATCGGGTAATTTAATGTCTTTTGGTTAAACGGGTTCCCCGTTGATAAACACTTTATCGATCAGGTTGCTCCCGAATGCATAGGGCAGGTAGGCAAGGGATGGAACGGGGCGGGTCAGGATAATATTGGCCCTTTTACCGATCCGGATACTCCCGGTCTCGTGTTCAAGTTCCATCGCACAGGCACCATTGATAGTGGCTGCATTGATGGCTTCTTCCGGTAACATTTTCATCTGTATACAGGCCAGTGAAACCACGAGGTTCATATTTCCCGAAGGGGAAGATCCGGGATTAAAATCAGTGGCTAGTGCGATGGCGGCACCAGCGTCGATCAGTTCCCTGGCCGGCTGGAAAGGCATCCGCAGGAAAAAGGCCGCTGAGGGAAGCAGGGTACCAATAGTGTCCGATGCCGCCAGCTGCCGGATATCCTCCGGGGTCATCGTCTCCAGGTGATCCACCGAGAGTGCCTCCTGGCGGATCGCTTCTCCGATCCCGCCGATACTGCTGAGCTGGTTGACATGCAGTTTTGGC
>SEAD01000356.1 GCA_004173355.1 Chitinophagaceae bacterium
GGAAATGGGGGTCGGCCCCTGTGGAGAGGAACATCCCCTGCCCTTCCTGCGGCAGGAGGTCACACATGGGATGCAGCAGCAGCTGGTTTTTAGCCAGCCTTGCTGCATGCTGTCCTGTTACCCGTGTACCCGGTGCATTAACCGGTTTTTTTTTAAAGATATCCTTCAGTTTCTGTGTTATCACCCCGGTCAACGAGCGGTCCTGGTAGGTGCGCCGGTACCAGCTGAGTGCCAGCTGCAGGTCACCTGTTTCTTTTTTAAGGATCGTGATCGCTGATTCGTTTTCCTTCAGCTCGGATTTCAGGCGGGAAACTTCGGCCCGGAGTTTTTGCAATTCAGGCAGCGCTTCCTGTTGTTGCTTTGCCGATTCCGTAATCCGTCCGGCTGAATCTTCCGCACTCTGCAGAGCGGCAGTGAGTTTGTTGACCAGTATTTCATTTTCCCCGGAAAGCCTCGTGATCTCCCCTGCCTGCAGGGTGGCATCATGTCCAAGCCGGGTGAGTTCCTGTTTAGTTATGGCGATTTCACTGACCTGGCTGCCGTTGTCACGCGCAGCCGCGGCCATCTCACTGCTTACACGGGCAATTTCTTCGCCTGCAGTTTTCATAGCCGCCTGCAACTCGCCGTTATGCGCAGTTGCCGCCGAAATATTATTGTCCTGCACCGCGATATGGGCGGACAGTTCCGCTTCCCGGAATCTCAACTGGTGTGCCTTCCCGCGTTCCGCAAAAAGGTTGCTGAGAAACTGCCGGTAGTCTTTTCCCTCCTCTGCTTCAGCAAGCAATTGCAGCTCCGGCACCTGTGCAGGTCCGACCAGCAATACGCCAAGACCATGGCCAAAATCAAACTGGAAATGCGGGTACTGCCGGCGGATCTCATCCCAGAAACGGAAGACGCCAAAACCGCGCTCACGCACGTTGATATCATGGAACAGCACGATGCCATTGCCGGACATTTTCGGGAGCCAGGACGCGAAGTCATGACGTACGGCTTCGTATGTGTGAAAACCATCTATATGGAGGAGGTCCACAGAACCATCAGTAAAATAGCTGAGTGCCTCATCAAAGACCGAACGTATGAGCGTGGAAAAAGAATAATAACGGGCGGCGTTATGTGATGAAACCC
>SEAD01000213.1 GCA_004173355.1 Chitinophagaceae bacterium
GTACACGACTGGTGAAGACGGAAATACTGGAGGGCCGCAAAGTGCATCGCATTTCAGTGAAACCCGGCAAGCTCAGCAATGCAACGGTGGAAGGGGAGATCCTCGTGGAAGACAGCAGCTGGGTCTTATTGCATACGCAGTTTACATTGCCGGTGTATCACCTGCCGGAGTATGATTACTTTGAAATTGAGCAGGACTACGGTTTTGTAAACAAACAGGCATGGATGCTGACGCGGCAGCAGTTCACCTATTTCTCCAAAACAAACAAGGGGAAAAAATCAGGGTCGACCTTACTTGCCTACCGCGATTATGAGTTGCAGAAGCAGTTTGCCCCGGGATATTTCGGTCCCGAAATCAGTTCGGTGTCGGCGGAAGCATACAACCGGGATTCATCCTTCTGGAGTGATGTACGTACAGAACCACTAACGGTCAAAGAGCTGCGGTTTATCCGGTATCGCGACAGTATACATAATGTGGTAACCAGCAAACCCTATCTCGATTCGATTGATGCCAGGACCAATAAGGTGACCTGGAATAAAATTGTGTATGCCGGGCAGCCCATATTCAGTCGCGAGAAAGAAAGGATGTGGATGCTGCCGTCACTCTTGTCCTCGATTTCGCTGTTTGGTTTCGGCGGTACGCGGATCAGTCCGTCGGTGATGTACCTGAAAGATTACAAATCAAAAAAGCGCGTGGAGATCTGGGCAAACCTGTCCTATGGCCTGCGCAACAAGGATGTGAACGGCAACCTGAGTTTCCACCGGTTATACAATCCGTTCAACCGGGGTTATTACAATATCCATGCACAGCGGGACTTTGCCTATATTTTTGAAGGGGATGCCTGGATCAATATGATTAAGCGCAGCAACCAGTATCTCGATAATTCATTAGGGATAACCCATGGACTGGAAATCGCAAACGGATTGTTTGTGCATACATCATTTGATATTGCATTCAGGCGTTCACTGAGTAATTATAAAACCAATGACCGGCTCGACAGCCTGCTGGATCTATCAAATAACCAGGCGATACCGTTTGAAGGATACAATGCATCCTATGGAAAACTGGAGCTGCGTTATACGCCGTTCCAGCGGTATATCCGCGAGCCGCGGCAGAAAGTGATTATCGGGTCCGACTGGCCCACATTCTACACGGTGTATCGTAAGGGAATCCCGGACCTGTTTCGCAGTAAAGTGAGTTTTGATTACCTCGAGTTCGGGATCCAGCAGACGATCAAACTCGGATTGACCGGTGTGTCGTCGTATACATTGAAGTCGGGCGATTTCCTCAGCCAGCGCGACCTGCGGCTGGTGGACTATAAGTTCCAGCGGCGTGGTGATCCGCTGCTGTTCCTGAATCCGAATGAAGCATTCCAGTCGCTCGACTCCACTTTCCCCGTGTTCAGGCGGTTTTATGAACTGCATTTCCTGCATGAATTCAATGGGGCAATCCTGAACAAAGTGCCGTTTTTAAAGAAACTTGGTCTCCGTGAAATTGCAGGTGCAGGATTATTGTCGGTCCCCGAACGCGGGCTGCGGTATGCAGAAATCTTTACCGGGGTTGAACGGGTTTTCAAAGCCCCGTTCAATATCCCGCAGAAGTTCAAGATCGGCGCTTATGTTGTGGGTTCGGCAGCAAACCAGTTCAAAAACCCGGTGCAGTTCAAAATCGGGATTACCACCTGGGACAAGCGGAGGAATAAATGGTTGTGAGAATTTTCTTGCCGGAACCTTCAACAACCCCTGATTTGCAGTTTTGGAGACTCTAAACTATTGATACGTAAAACGCTGGCGACATTTGACGACGGCTGTTTCGTTGCAGGAGAGAAAAAGTGTAAATTTGAAAAAATCGACTTTATGGCAGCTCCATCATTGGACCATGAATTTACAAAATACTGGGCTCTCCTTTCCCCCGTGCAGAAAGAGTCGCTACTGGGCGTAATCAAATCGTTTGTCATTCCCAGAGAACGCATTTCTGTGGCCCAGTACAATAAGGAAATTGACGAGGCGATTGCCCGGGTCGAGGCAGGCGATTTTATCGCCCAGGGTGAGGTTGAACGTCTGTCAAAAGATTGGTGATGCAGAGATCAATCAAGTGGGATAAGAATGCGGTTTTGTATTTCAGTGAGGCAATCAAATACATCCGTAAAGACTCCGATGTAAATGCAGACAATGTAAAAAGGGATATTCTTGAAAAAATCAACGAATTATCAAGTCGCCCGGAAATTCATCCGCCGGACAAATTCAAGCAATATAATAATGGGGAATACAGGGCCTTTGAGCTCCATCGGTATCGAATCGCGTACAGAATGAGTGATACTGAAATAATCATTGCTCGTGTACGACATACCAGACAAGAGCCACAGGAATATTGAACGAAAGAAACTTCAATAAAGATTGCCTGTCACGCTGAATTAATTCTCCGAAATGTGATCACCACCTCGCAACAACTTTAAAGTTGATCAGCCTCGGTGTCAGCCGCTGCGGCATAGTGTAGGTCGTATTCGAAAAATCCTTGATCAGCAAATAGGAGATGGTGTTGTCGCGGTCGATGAGGTTGAACACCTCGAGGCTTGCCCAGATATTATCGAAGCCAAGGAAGGGACTGTGACTGCGCCGGCGGCTGCGGTCGCTATCCAGTAACAGGGCACTGAACCCGATATCCGCGCGGATGTAGGAGGGGATCTCCAGACCGTTGCGATACTTCACATTATTGGGAATATTGTAAGGCAGGTTGGAGCCATACAATAAACTCAGGTACATTTTGAAATTTTTGTTGGTGGCCAGGTAATCCTGGAAAAACATCCCGAAGGTGATACGGCGATCCGTTGGCCTGCGCACCCAGCCCTTATCGAGCGTCACTGAATCGATGGGGTGGTTGAACTCATCCAGGGTGTAGTCTGTATACTTATCCCCTTTGATATCTTCCTTTGTATTCATAAAACCGATGCTGATCCAGCTTTCGGCATCTTTCACGATCTCGCCATAGAGACGTGCTTCCAGACCCATGGCATATGCCTTCGCATTGTTTTCGCCGAAATACCGGATCCGCACATTGTCCACATCATATGGCACCACGTCGGTCATGTGTTTATAGTAAGCCTCGGTGGTGAGTCGCATCGGCCGGCCCCATCCGATAAAATTATAATCAAAACCCATCACTCCCTGCCAGCTTTTTTGTGCCTTCAGGTTTTCATTGACCGTGCCATCATAACGGCGCAGCTCACGATAGAATGGCGGCTGGTGATAGGCACCTGCCGCAACGCGGAAAATGATATCCCGTTTCCAGTTGGGTTTCCAGCTGGCACCAACCCGGGGCGACAGCAGGAACTCGCCATTCAGTGAATTATAGTTGTAACGGATCCCGGCGGTGAGTGTGTACGAATTCAGCGAATCACCAAACAGCAGGTTGTCCTGGAAAAATCCGGAAAACTTATTGATGTCCAGATCCGCATTTGATTTGATGACCTTGCTGAGATTGAGCTGTCCGGGATTAAAGGGAATGGAGTATCCGGCAGAATCCTGCCGCTCCCATTCATTGAGCCGGTCGGTGATGGCGGTCCGGTCAAAACCCACACCCCATTGGAAAGAATGGTTTCGCAGGTCGAGACTTCCTTTGTGTGAGATATTGAAGTTTTCGATATTGAGCGAATTGCGTGTGAAGTTCTGGAATACACCCGCACCGAGCGGACTCACGATGGTGCCGAATGTGGGTTGGGTTTTATCAAAATCGCGCTCACCGAAGAGGTAAGTGCCGGAGATGTCTACATTCTCCCGCTCATCGTTTTCAAACCGCGACAGCAGCCATTTCAGTTTCAGCCGGCTGGTAACCTGGTTGGTGAATGAAAGCCCCAGCATATTGGTCTGGTACTGGTCTTTCTCCTGGCCCTCGAAATAGATATCCAGGCCAAGACTGGAAGTAAAGAATGGCGAGAACACGGAGGTGGTGAGCTGGCTGAACTGTGGGTTCAGGGCAAACCGCGATTCGGAGATATTGCCGAAAAATTCACCCGTCCATTTTTCCGAAAAACGGTAATTGATCAATGCCTGCAGGTCGCTGGAGGATGGCACGTAGTTGCCCTGTGTTTCCTGCCTGCTGAGCAGGTTACGGTTGCTCCGGTTGCGCACACCGATCAGGTAGGAGAGCCGGTCGTTCTTTGAGATCCCTTCCACATGCAGGCCCTGTTCGAGGATGCCTGCATATGCAGAGCCCCCGAATCGTTTGGGTTTTTTATACTGGATATCGAGCACCGAACTCATTTTGTCACCGTACCGTGCCTGGAAACCGCCGTTGTAGAAATTGATGTTCCGCACCATTTCCGGATTGATAAAACTCAGCCCTTCCTGCTGGCCATTGCGCACGAGGTAGGGCCGGAATATTTCAAAGTCGTTTACATAAATCAGGTTCTCGTCAAAACTCCCCCCGCGTACGGAGTACTGTGAGGTCAGTTCGTTATTGGAGCCCACAAAGATTTTGATGAGGTTTTCCACCCCGGTGGTGACCGTGGGCAGGTTGATGACAGTTTTCGGGTTGGGCCGGATCAGGCCTGCTTCCCGCCGGTCCCGCTGGTCGGTGACCACCACTTCACCAAGCGTGGTTACATTACCCCGCTCAAGCCGTACGGTAATTTTTTCTTCCTCGTTTTCATTGAGCAGGAAGTTCTTTTGTTCCGCACGATAGCCGGTGTAGGAGAATACGAGCGCGAAAGCCTTGTCCGCACTGACTTTGATACGGAACGTGCCGCTGTCGCCCGTGCTGCTACCGGATTGCCGTCCAAGTATCATCACCGAAACCCCGCTGAGTGGATTTTCATTTTCATCAATCACCTTTCCCGATACCCAGGCAGGGTTTTTCTGTGCGGCTGCCGTGAAGGCAGACACGAGGAAGAAGATGGAGAAAATGAAGTGATGGAATCTCATAAAGCATTCAGTATTTCGGCAGGGTATTGATGGCGATGTGTTACGGCTTTAGGTTTAGTCCGGAAGGGCATTGATGGCGATGTGTTATGGCATTATGTTTACTCCCGAAGGGCATTGATGGCATGGTCTTGCGATGTGTTTACTCCGGCGGGACAACGATAAGCCTGATATTCCCGAATCATCCGGGCCGGTTGAATTTCTTCATTTCACTGATCACTTTTTTCGGGTCTTTTGCTCCGAACACCGAACTGCCTGCCACTATCACATCTGCCCCCGCCATGATCACCTGCCCAACATTATCCGGTCCGATGCCGCCATCCACTTCGATCAGCGTCTTTGTTTTGCGCTCATCGATCAGCAGGCGGAGCTGGCTGATACGGTCGATCGTCTGCGGGATGAACTCCTGTCCGCCGAAACCAGGATTCACACTCATCACGCAGATATTGTCGGCGAGGTAAAGGCTATCGGCCAGTATATCGATCGGTGTATGCGGGTTGATGGCGATCCCGGCTTTCATACCCAGGTCGTGGATCTGCTGCAGG
>SEAD01000214.1 GCA_004173355.1 Chitinophagaceae bacterium
GATGGCAGCAAAGTAGTCAGCCAGGTTACTGGTCAGAGCGGCACAACCTTTTACCTGCCGGTTAAAAATCCAAAAACCTGGTCACCCGATAGTCCTTTTTTATACGACCTTAAACTTACGCTGCGCGATGGCAACGGTAAGGTTAAGGATCAGGTCAGCACCTATTTTGGAATGCGCGAAGTAAAGCTGGGAAAGGTCAACGGAGTAGTCCGCCCGCTGTTGAATAACCAGTTTGTCATGCAGGTCGGCTTGCTCGACCAGGGCTATTGGCCCGACGGGATCCTGACTGCACCCACTGAAGCTGCTTTAAAATACGATATCGAATTAACCAAACGGGCCGGCTTTAACCTGATCCGGAAACATATGAAGACGGAGCCGAAACGGTTTTACTATTGGGCTGACAAACTCGGCTTGCTGGTATGGCAGGATATGCCTGCTATCTGGTATCCCGATGAGGACACCGCGAAAACCCGGTCTGCCTTCCGGACCGAATGGAAAGCTATTATGGACGATCATTACAACTCGCCGTCGATTGTGGCCTGGGTTCCGTTTAATGAAAACTGGGGTGCATTTGATGTGAAGGAGATTACCAGCTGGACGAAGGAATACGATCCATCACGGCTCGTGAATGGCAATTCAGGTTTCAACAACAACCCCGATTACCAGAAAGCCTATGGCGATCCGGGGAATGGTGATTTTGTCGATACGCATATTTACATCGGTCCTAATGGGGCCTCCGTACCAGATAGTACCAGGGCTGCGTCACTGGGCGAGTTCGGGGGTGTTGGTCTTTTTGTAAGGGGACATATGTGGCCGGTGGAAAATAATGCATATGGAATTGAGCCGACCAAAGCTTCCCTGACTGATAAGTACAAGTTGCTGATGGACCAGGTGGAGCAGTTGATGAAGTATAAGGGATTGAGTGTGGCCATTTATACGCAGACTACGGACGTGGAACATGAAGTGAATGGGATAGTGACGTATGACAGGGCGTTTGAGAAAATGGAGATTGAAAGGGTTAAGGAAGTGAACCAGGCGGTGATCAGGGAAGGGAAAAAACTCCCATAGAGACCACTTGCCCGTAGATCAACCCCTGGTAAATTACTTAACGCATACTATTGTACAGGTCATTCCATTTCTTCGCCTGTGCCGAATAGTCATTCACAGCAGCGGGATTGTCTTTTGCTGCATCTTTCTTGTAGGTGTAAATATCACTCAGGTAAGCGGCAACATTTTTATACTGCTGTTGTTCCGGGTTCGATAAACCCTGCTTCCTCGCAAAAATTGCTGCAGCATTTTCATAATAGGTGCGGGCTCCTTCATAAGCATTGTCCAGATCCCTGCCCGTTATTTTGTTTTGCCCAGACGCGAAAACCAGCTTCATGTAAAACTCGCCAAGGTATAAATTAGGCAGTGTTGCTGTCGGGTCAATGGCCGATGCTTTTTTAAAAGCCGCGACCATTTTTTGTTCAAGCTCCTGGGCACTTGCTGGTTTAACGGCCCCTTCCCGTTCGGAATACAGGGTGTCATAAATGACCTGACCGAACAAAAAGCTGGCCTGGTAATTTTCGGGCTCCGATTCTGCTAGTCTTCCGAGCTCCTGCAACTTTTCTACAAACCCGTCAACCAGCCCTACTGCAAAATCAGTTTTGTCATATTTGAAAAATTCACTTTGGGGATAAGCCTGTTGCCCCAGAGCTTTAAACTTATCAAAAGTTACGAAGTCCTTTTTTGAGAAGTAATAGCGCACCAGAAACCGATACAGATCTTCGAAAGCAGGACCGTGTATCCCTGCCTCGGCCAATCTTCTATAATATGTTGCAGCGATATCGGCTTTTCCGGCGTTTTCAGCCATCACCCCAGCCAATATCAGGGCATTTGTATCAAGAGAAGTGCTGGTCAAGTTTTTTGCGATCATCAGATCAGAAATAACAATCACTTTTTCAAATTTTGCCAGGCCGTCTTCCCATTTTTTTTGCTGGTAGTCTTTGTAGCCGGAATTGAAAAAGCTGGTATGCAGATCCGCTGGCGCATATTTAAACGTGGGGTCCTGCAGGAGTTCCATATTTGGCTGCATATTCCTGAATGTGCTAAAGGCTGCGTAAGCTTCTTCCCGAAGCTGATGACCCTGGTCTGCAAATTGCGGATCGTCTGCCAGTGCCGAATATATCATTGATTTGAGTGCATAGGCCTCTGGTTTCGACCTGAACTGTTCATCAGCCATCCCTTTATCCAATTCTCTCTTTGCATTGTCATATCTGCGAACGAGGATCAGTGATTTGATCTCTTCATAATTCTGCGCGATACAGGAGCCGGTGACAAAAAATGTCAGAAAGATGGTCAGGAACTTTTTCATGGCAGGCTGGCATTTTTGGTTGGATAACTAAATATACTAATATCATTGCTGCCATCCGGTTTTTTATTGAACGACTATGCGCGTGAGAGCCGCTGACAGCCTGCCTTCCAGCACCTGTACGAAATACACGCCAGGCGAAAGTTTCGACGACGAAACATTGACAGCTGTTCGCCCGCCGGCTGCTAACCGTCCGATGTGATTTATACTATGCCGGTTGCCGGATCCATCGAAGATGGCCACGGTCACGTTTTCCATTTGCCTGCCATTCTGTATGTAAACCACATTGCTGGTCAGCAGGGTTGGAAAAATCTTTATCCCGATCCCTGGGTTGGAGCCAAGGCGCACAGCCACCGATTTTGAATAACTTGCATCACCATTGAACCCGGTAATTTTTATGCGGTAGAAAAAAGTTCCTTCCATGTTCGACCGATCCATGTATTGATAGCTGGCAGCACTGGTACCGGTGACTTTGGCGAGGGTACTGAAACCTGATTCCCCGGATGAACCCTGGACTTCGAAACTAACCTCGCTGGCATCTTCCGACACTTTCCACTCAAGCCTTACTCCCTCATCCATTGACGATGCAGTAAAGCTTAACAAGCCAACGGGGAGCACAGTGTTCTGGATCATGTTAAACGAAATCCGGTTGCCACCGAGATTGTCATAATATTCAACCACCATGTCGTAGGTGCCATTCAGTGTTACGTTGTGTGAGCTGGTAGTATAGGTATGCGGGTTCCAGTTGGTTACTGCCCAGGTGGCTCCGCCATCCATGCTGAAACGGTAACCGGCGTCAGCCCCCACCACAAAAGTATAAATCCCATGAGTGAATGTTTTTCGCAGCCGGTAGCGCACGCTGAATGTGTCCGTCACAACGGTACAGGCACTGGTAGTATAGTTTACCTTGGGCCCGCCAAAGTTCTGGTCGAATGAAGGATTAGCCGTTGTGGCTTCCAATCGCATGCCTTTGTAAACATTGAAAGTTATTCCCTGGTAAAAATAGGCACGCCATCGGTTATTGGTTCCGTATACCGACTCATCTTCGGTGGGTGTGCAGGATTGAGTGTAGGCTGTCAGACTGATCACGAGGACAGCAATGGTCAGGAGGATTGGTTTTTTCATGATTCCCGGTTCTGGATATTGGTAGGCTTGAAAGATTAGCCTGACCAAATATAATTGCCATCGGTTGTTGGTGCAAGTCACACGGATCAAAGTGATCCGTATTTTTACTGGACTGCGGGGTATCAATCCATCTAAGATATTTAATTTGAATCTGTTATAATATAATGGTAAACTCATACTATTTTAGGACAGCAGTTATTTCTAACCGGTAGATTCTCGTTTTCAATTGCCTGTAAGCGCAGATGGGCTGCTATGGACGTTTCGGTTATATTTGGAGAAATTCATCCAACCAATCATAATGACAGTCCGAAATATTCTCATCTGCCTGCTTGCGATCGTTAACACTGCCTCGGCACAGAACGTTACTTCGATCCGCAAAACAATCGAGACAACAAAACGGTCCATCCGGCTCGATGTACCGATGACCAATTCGATCCATAAAGCCTTTGATGCGGGAACGCGGGATTTCTCCGGCAAGCCGGGACCCAACTACTGGCAACTGGAAACAGACTACCTGATCCGGGCCAGTCTCGATCCCGCAACCCAGACCATCACGGGTACAGAAAAGATCAGCCTGCATAATAACAGCAAGGATAACCTGAAGACAATCCTGCTGCGGCTCGATCACAACATCTTCCGACCGGAAGCCCAGCGCGGATCTTCTGTACCGGCCGAAGCCACCGATGGAATGGTGCTGATGGAATTAAAAATAGCAGGGCAGCCAGTGGATCTTGCGCCTTTGCCTCCATCTAATGGCCGCGGTGCGCGGACGGCGCCTACCAGAACCACTGTTACCGGTCTGACACAAACCGTAGCTTATATCAACCTGCTGGATTCGGTGTTAGCCGGGTCCACCGTGGAAATCGAGATTTCCTGGCGCACGAAATTACCCGGTGGCACAAACGGACGCGGACACCGGATGACACAACGTTTCGACAGCAACCTGTTCCAGCCTACACAATGGTATCCACGTATTGCCAAGTATGATGATCTCCGCGGATGGGAGACCAGCCCTTACCTCGGGCCTTCCGAGTTCTATAATAACTTCGGCAAATTCGATGTGTACCTGACCGTTCCCGGTGGATGGATTGTGAGTGGTACGGGTGTTCTCCAGAACCCCAACGAGGTGTTGACGGAAACGGCAAGACAACGATTATCTACTGTTCTCAATTCAGATGCGGAGGTGACTATTGTAGGTGACACCGAGATAGGCCCCGGTAAATCAACCGCGGCGGGTGACAAGCTTACCTGGCATTTAAGTGCCGACAAAGTGAATGACTTTGCCTGGGCGACCGCCGACAGTTTTGTCTGGAAGGCAACCCGTGCAACGATCCCTGGTAAAGGTCCTGTGCCCATTCACATGGTTTACCTTCCCGACCGGGCCCGGTTCTTTGAGCACGCCGGCGCGGTTACACGTCATGCCCTCGAGTTTTATTCAAAGCTCTGGGCGCCTTATCCCTTTCCCCAGTTAACGCTGCAGGACGGTCCCAGCGCAGGAATGGAATATCCCATGGTGATCAACTCCAACCAGGGAGCTGCCGATCATGAAACGGCGCACCAATGGTGGCCGATGATGCTTGGTACCAACGAGACACGTTACGGGTGGATGGATGAAGGTTTTAACCAGTATATGAATATACTTTCCGAAGCGGACGAGACAGCTACAGCATATAATATCGACACGCTTGGGCAATCTTATGGCCGCATCAGCGGAAACGAAGACGAAGCGCCGATGATGTGGAGCGCCAACAATGCCGGTAACGGTTACAGTTTCCAGACCTATGGCAAAACGCCGCTGATGCTTTCCATGCTCGGCGGAGTAGTTGGTGATGACGCAGTGGTCAATGCAATGAAGAAATATACAGCAACCTGGTCGTTCAAACATCCATCTCCATGGGATTATATTTTCTTCATGAACAATGAACTGAAGCAGGATCTCGGTTGGTTCTGGTATTATTGGTTGTGGACAACAGA
>SEAD01000357.1 GCA_004173355.1 Chitinophagaceae bacterium
TCATTAGCCGTTCTGAAAAGCGGAGCAAAGATACCTCATCAAACTGATTTGACAGGACCTGTAAGCCAAAAGGC
Organism: Chitinophagaceae bacterium; assembly: GCA_004173355.1. Classification (GTDB taxonomy): domain Bacteria; phylum Bacteroidota; class Bacteroidia; order Chitinophagales; family Chitinophagaceae; genus JBEVJC01. The sequence continues at coordinate 75 of SEAD01000357.1, forward strand.
ATGCCATTGCTGTGTTTGTAGAGTGGGAGGGAAATGGCGGGGATACCCACCAAATTGGCCATAACAGTATATATATCAGCCAGATACATGGAGATGGGGTCATCCATCTTCTCACCAATTTTGAAGGCCACTGCGGGGGTAGTAGGCATCAAAATGAAGTGGAAGTCATTGAATATCAACTGTGTTTTATCAAATAACAGTTTTCTAACTTTTTGAGCCTGCGTGAAGTAGGCGTCATAGTAACCTGAACTCAATACAAAGGTGCCCAGCATGATGCGGCGTTTCACTTCCGTACCAAATCCTTCAGACCGCGTGACCTTGTAAAGTTCATTGAGCTCTAGCCCCTTTTGAGTAGCCCGGTAGCCGTATTTAACACCATCATAGCGGCCAAGATTGGAGGATGCCTCTGCCGTTGTAAGGACGTAATAGGCAGGCACAATATGGTCCAGGAGGTCAAAGGAAACGGGTGTGACTGTGTGGCCGGCGGCGGATAATTGCTGGAGTTGATTTTTTATGGCTATCGCGATGTCCTTATCCAGGCTGGGATGGTCCAGCGCTTCCGGAAAGTAAGCAATGCGGTAGGTTTCAGTGTTCTCATTCAGCGATGCGGTCTGCAGTGACGATCCATCCTTGTTCCCTGAACCAGCCTTCTCTAACAATGCTGAATATGCCGGCACCTCTCTGTGAGAAACCGTGCTGTCAAATTCATCTGCCCCCGCCATCACTTCCAGGGCCAGTGCCGCGTCAGGAATATTGTGGGAGAAGATACCAATCTGATCAAAGGAGGAGGCGTAGGCAATGAGACCATACCTGCTGATCCTTCCATACGTTGGCTTCAGTCCAATGATGCCGCAAAGATCAGCTGGTTGCCGCACTGATCCACCCGTATCACTTCCCAATGACAACATACACAAACCCGCCTGTACTGCTACTGCGGAGCCACCGGATGAACCACCCGGTACACGGCTTTCGTCAATTGCATTCAGTACCCGTCCATAGCATGAGTTCTCGTTGGTTGAGCCCATGGCAAATTCGTCGCAGTT
>SEAD01000358.1 GCA_004173355.1 Chitinophagaceae bacterium
ACCCACATCTGGATCGCTAAAATTCCCGCCCACGTGCGGGAAACCATTGTCGAAATGGAAAAGACCGCCGCCTTCCGCCCGTGGATGTGAATGCCACGACTGCGGTCCATACGGTTCCGCGACCGGAAGGAGCCGCCGCCCGCCATGGATTTGCCCGAGGATGACAATCCCTACGCCCCTCCGGCGGATCCAAATCCTGCCGCGGATCCTGTGCGGCCTCCATTTGCTGGAAGCATTTTCTTTGATGTGCCCTCGGCTTGGCAGAGTCCGCCAATCTGCCTGCTTACCGGTTCCACCGATGGTCTCCATCCTTTCCGCAGGATGGGAATCCGCTATTTCCTCAGCCAGCAGGAGGTCGAGAAGTCAAGATTCCGGACCATCATCAACGGATGTATTTTTGGATTGGGCCTGATGCTGATGTTTGTGGCATCTCTTCCGGGCACCGGTCCTCCCGAGGATGCCATCATCCTGTTCAGTATTATGCTTGGCTCCCCGTTTATCCTGGCATCCGCTCTGCTGGCGAGAACCTGGTGCCAGCCCATCCACGCTTGGAAAATCCGGGAGGCCCGCATCCGGATTGCCGGCGTTCCGGTTTCGGTGCGGAACGCGATTCTCCAAATGGGGCAGGCCTCCCTGATCTCCGCGGCAAACGCGGACACGCTTCCGGCCATTCAGGCTTGGAAACACCATTCTCAGCCGCGAGGATAAACGTCCTTCCATGAATGATTCCGCTGACGACAATCCCTATGCCCCTCCAACTGCGGAGGTCAATGTGCCGACCCCTCCGGCGGCGGCCTTTATACAGAAAAAATTCCTCGTCGTGCCGGTGGGCTGGCAAAGCCCCCCAGTCTGCATTCTTACCGGAAAAACGGTGGATCTACTGCCTCATCGGAAAACTGTTTTTTGGACAAATCCGTGGATTGTTTCGATCATTTCAGCATTTTCATTATATCAAATTTTCAAAAATAATGAAATAGGATGTATTGTTTGAGCCCTTCAAATAGATGGTGCAAACACTGCATGTTGTAATGTAAAATTACTGGAAGTCAAGCGATTACAACGACTTTTGAACCTTTAATCTTTGCAATGTTCTCACCAATGCGCTCCTCCAACTC
>SEAD01000359.1 GCA_004173355.1 Chitinophagaceae bacterium
GATTATGAGCGGTATTACAACGGTTTTTCTAATTCCCTACTCTGGCCCCTTTTTCACTATTTCCCTTCTTTTGCAGAATACGACCCTTCCTTCTTTGATGCTTACATCACGGTCAACAGGGCTTTTTACAGGGCACTGGCTGCAGAAATCAAACCGGGAGATGTGGTGTGGATCCACGACTATCATTTACTTCCCCTGGCCGGTATGCTCAGGGATAAGTTTCCTGACCTGACCATCGGACTGTTTCTTCACATTCCTTTTCCATCCTACGAACTGTTCAGGGTAATTCCCAAGCGCTGGCAAAAGGCGTTGCTAGAGGGAATGCTGGGTGCAGACTTGATCGGTTTCCATACAGCAGAGTATGTTGCCCATTTTTTGAAGACGGTGGATATGTCGCTGAAAACGGAACATGATGAGCAGTACATACAATGGGGCACCCGGCAGGTTCAGGTCGATGCATTCCCGGTGAGCATAGACTTTGAGGTATTCAACAGTGCGTTTGATCACCCGGGTGTAGATTCGCTCAGACTGAAGTACCAGCAGATGAAAGGTAAAAAGAAAATGATTTTTTCAGTCGACCGGCTGGACTATACCAAGGGGATTTATAACCGTCTGATTGCTTACGAGCGATTTTTGCAACGTTACCCCGAGTACAAGGGTAACATCGTTTTTGTCCTGGTAATGGTGCCTTCGCGGGATACAATCACCAAGTACAGTGAGAAAAAGAAATTGATTGATGAATTCATCGGAAACCTGAACAGTACGGTGGGTGACATTTCCTGGCAACCGGTCATTTATCAGTATGATCACCTTGACTTTAACGAGCTACTTGCGCTGTATACCACATGTGATCTGGCCTTGATTACGCCGCTTCGTGACGGTATGAACTTGGTTGCCAAGGAATTCGTTGCAAGCCGGAAAGATGAAAAAGGAGTATTGGTATTGAGTGAGATGGCAGGCGCAGCTGCCGAACTGAAAGAAGCCCTGTTGATCAATCCCAATGATGCCGATGAGCTGGCCGACAACATCGCGGCCGGTTTGGGCATGTCAGAAGAGGAGCAGCGTTCCCGGATGCGGAGCATGCGTCAGCTGGTGCAAAAATATGATG
>SEAD01000360.1 GCA_004173355.1 Chitinophagaceae bacterium
AGATAACACGATAGATATCCAGGATATGATTGATCTTTTCAATGCTGAAACCGCGCCGTTTAAGACCTACGGAATTAACACCGGCATAGCTCAGCGGCGTCCGTCCGGCCTTGATAAAAGGCGGAACGTCTTTGCCTACCAGAGCTCCTCCGGAAATGAACGCGTGCGCCCCAACATGTACAAACTGGTGGACGGCGCAAACACCGCCAAGACCCACCCAATCGCCCAAAACAACATGCCCAGCTAACTGGCTGCTGTTGCTAAGGGTGCAGTTATTGCCTATAAAACAATCATGGCCAATGTGGCTATAAGCCAGGATCCAGCAGTTATTGCCTACAACGGTCTTCCATTTATCACTGGTTCCCCGGTGAATGGTCACAAACTCCCGGATAGTACAGTTATCACCAATCTCCACGGTAGTCTTCTCCTCCGCGTACTTCCTGTCCTGCGGAATGGCGCCAATAACGGCACCCGGGAAGATCCGGCAGTTTTTACCGATCCGCGTGCCCTCCATAATGGTGACATTTGACCCAATCCAGGTCCCTTCTCCTATCTCAACGTCCTGATGGATAACGGTAAACGGGTCAACCTTGACATTGGTAGCCAGGCGGGCATTCGGGTGGATATAGGTGTGGGGATGAATCATGCCGATAGATTACAAAAAATTGACGCATATTTTGCGTGGCAGCAAAGGTAAATGATTACTGGCAACAATTATATCACACTGATATGACAAGATTCAACTGGAAAATCAATGTCCCAACCGTAAATTTGCCGCTGATGCATAACCCACCGGACATACTTGCTTTAGCCTATAAACAGGCGCCCCTTCAGGAACAGTTGACCCTACTCCAGGAAAAGCAGCAGTCAGTACCCGGGACGGTGCAATATCACATCAAAAGATTCCGCAGAAACGCCCAATGGAATATGGAAGACACGGGCATGCTGGTCTATCATTATGAGAAGAACAAGGTTCAGGACAGCTACCTGGAACTGAAATTCTGCGTCAGTGGAAACATGTATTGCCGGCATAAGAATACGGAATGCAACCGCTGCAAGGTGAGTGCGTCAAAAGACTGTGCGGAGAAGGAAGAGAGTGTGGAC
>SEAD01000215.1 GCA_004173355.1 Chitinophagaceae bacterium
GTGGTTGGCAGCATACTCAGTTTTTCGCAGACGATGCGCGACTGGGAACCAGCAGGTGAGCCTGCTTACAAGGAGAACTCTTCGGCAGAACTCAAGTTCAACCTCTCCGACAAACGCCAGGAGATCCTGGCACTGACCCCGGGGCAGTCAAGGACCTTTGCCAATGATATCAAGCTCACCGAAAAGAGTGTGATGGGCGAATCAAAGATCACCTTACATACAAAGATCAGGGTTACTATGAACTAAGCCGGTTAACGCCAGCAGGGCGGTCTGAATGGGGGCGGGCTCAGGCCGCCATCTGGCCGGTGGCACCTGCCTTCCGCGATAACAGTTGTTTGAATTCCCGGAAACGGAACAGCGCCCATGCACGGTCAACCGCAAACAGCACGGTCGTCACGGCGCGGAGTTCATGCTGCTGGAACTCAGGTCCGATCAGGTAAGCATAATCTTTTGACAGGAAGTCCCGGATTTCTTCGGTGACTCCGGGATTCGCTGATTCATCCACTACGTTCAGGTCAAGTGCAGCCTGCAGCATTTTCTTCAATTCCTTTTCCTCCCCATTCTTAAAACCGCTGAGCACCGCCTGGGCCTGCTCAAGACTTACTTCATTGTATAAGGGCTCAAGCCGCTGCATTACGGCGGTTACTGTGTCTGAATAGCGCCTGCATTCGCGCAGGGTATTTACATACCGCGCAAATGCATTGGTAAAGGCCTCCTGCAGTTCTGTACGGAACCAGAGCCAGGACTGTTTGTCGAGGTAATCCATCCGGTCAACCTGCTGGTTTATTTCTGCTTCCAGTTTCCCGATCACTTCCGCCGCTGCGGTTGAAGGATATTTCACACCGTCAAAGTCGAAACTTTTCACCTCGATCTGCTTTGACTCAATGGCCCTCAGGATTTCCAGGTCCTTCCGGTTGTTCTGCAGGGTTTTGGGTAAACTGCCATTCTCTTCGGAATACAGGCTTGCCGGCGTCTCCTTTAAGGCAGTGGCCTGTACCTCTTCCATATTCCATTCCAGCGCATCAATCAGCCGGTTATCGTAAAAGCCTTTGAACATGGCTGGCACCGTGTATTCTGCCACCTGTTCATCATACGCCCTGCTGAAATCTTCCGTGGTTGCCACGGACGTATCCGCTTCCATCTGTATTGTTTCATACACTTTGGAAGTAAATTGCTGTTGTACTTTTTCCGGATGGTCAAATAAATCCCACGCTGCGGTATGATCCTGCGGAACCTCCAGCGCAAGCAGGTCGACATTTATTTTACGTTCATTGATAGTCGGGTGACTCGCCCACTGATCCTGGTAATTGACCCGCGATTCGGAAAACCGTGACAGGAAATCAAGGTCCACTATCGGAAGCCCGTCCTGCAGTGGCAGCTTGTTATCAGCTGCGACCCGCTGGAACACCAGCCGCTGGTTGCTGAAAATGTTTGACATCTTCTTTTTTTCCTTGACCCAGTCGCCGGCATATTCAAGGGCGGTACTGTAACATCCCTGTGCCAGCTGGATCCGGCCCAGTCCGCTGATAATATTATTCCCTCCGGCAACACTCGCTGCAATGGCGTCGGCATGGAATTCCATCTCACGGCTCAGTCCGAGGTAATCCTTATTGATACGCTGGTACATCAGCTTCAGGATAGACTGTATCCCCTGTGCAATTTTTGCGGTAATCACGGCAAACACAGACAGCAGTCCATCCAGGTTTCCCCAGGCCTGGAGAAAACGTCCGTAACCCCGGTTTTCATAAAGCATGTTATAGATAACCCGGTTTACATTGTAGGTAAAGCTGCCAAGCTTCATGCTGCGCTGGCTGAAATGGCCAAATTCATGTGCAATCACGGCTTTGAATTCACTTACATTAAGGGAGTTGACCAGCCCGACACCGATCTCCAGGTTCTTCCGCACCGGGAAAAACATGCTCCAGAAACTGGAATTATAAAACACACAGGCATTCACATCCGGTGAGAGGAAAATCTTTTTGGGAAATGGCGTCCGGGTTTCTTCGGACAGGCGACGGATAAATGCAAAGAGCCGCGGCTGTTCGGTTTCGGTGACCTCCACCCGTCCGGCATTTTCCATTTTTGAGACTGAAAAAATAAATTTAATGAGAAAGAAGATCACGGATACTCCCACCGCCATCAGGCCCACGCCGGCCACAATGGTCAGAAATTTCGGTAAGGCGATAATAATGGCCACGCCAAAATAGAAACACAGTGCTGCAAGTGCTACGGCTGCAATCATCAGTGCGATATAAACGATAAGGAACAGGATAATGGAACGTACAACGGCCGCTACCTGTTTGCGGAATGAGGCAGATGGCTGGAGAAGGGCTGAGGGTACACCTGCAGGGGCAGGCGGATAAATGGTTGGGTTCATGGTGGTGGTTAGGGCTTAAAAATAATAAAAATGCCCGTATACGGAAATCTCCCTGCACCAGACTTAACCCAGTTTTAATTTTCAGGATTCCAAGAGGAAAACCGTGCCTTCACCGGGCTTTGAGTCCACAGAGACTTTCAGGCCGATGGCGGCGGAGAGGTCCCGCACCAGGTGCATGCCGAGTCCGCTCCTGCTGTTGGCACTCACCGTTTTTTCAAAAATTGCCCGGGCTTTTGCGGCACTCATGCCCGGACCATTATCCGTGATCGACAACATGGTTTTTCCATTTTCTGCCCAGGCCTTCCAGTGGATGGATGCTCCCGGTTTATTGTCGAGTGCCGCGATTGCGTTGGCGGTAAGGTTCTGCATGATCGTGCGCAGGTAATCTTCATCTGTCCGGACCCGCAGTGCTGGCGCTGCGGAATAACTCAACTGCGTATTCCCCGTATCGCCGAAATAATCCTCGAGGTAACTGAACAGGCCGGCTACTTCCACCTCCCTGATCTGTGGCTGGAAATTTTCCATCTGTTCCTTACTCCAGAGGAGCATTGCTTCCATTGTGGCCACGAGGTTTTCGGCAGAATTACTGATCTTCTGCTGGTGCCGGATGGCCTGTTCTGCATTCAGTAAATCCGGATTTTCCTTCTGCAGCTGAAGGAAGTGGATCAGCCGGACCACGGGACTGCGCAGGTCATGGCTGAGGATGCTGAAAAACCGGGCCTTTACTTTGTTGGCCTCATCCAGCTTATTGTTCAGCAGTGTCAGTGCCTGGTTATTCCGTTTGCGGATCCTGCTCTGGCGATAAAGCAAAATCCCGACAGCCAGCAACAGGGCCAGACCGGCAACCAGTCCCCATTGTGTTTTCCGCTGGTTGGCCAGTGTCAGCCAGTTGATTGCAATCTCGTTGTCCTTGATGGCCAGGTTGTGTTTGCCTTCGAGTTCGGCAATATCATTTTTCTTCTCCTGGGAAAACAATGAATCATTTAAAGCAGCGGATCGCCTGAAGGCTGTCAGTGCCTGCCGGTAGTCGCCGCGATCCTCTGCGAGGTCGGATTCCAGTGCCAGGATATTGACCATCATGCCCGGCCTGTCTTCCAGCAATAATTCCTTTGCAGCGGCCAGCCATCTGGCAGACTCAGCAAGATAACCCGACTTGACAGCACCGCTGTGCACCCTGGTAAGCTGGAAATAATTTTCTGCCAGATTCAATTTATTATAAAGATCGGTTTCAGTACCGGGTGAAATCTGGCTGATGATAGTGTCGGCCCGGAGCATCAGGTCAATTGCTTTTTTATAATCCGGTACCACCAGAACGGACAGGTTTACCATCACCTTCGCCATATCACCATACAGCGAATTATCTTCCGCGATGGCTAGAGCCTGCTGCAGCCAGTCCTTCGTTTTCACCGTATCCTTTGAAGCCAGTGATACATTGGCAAAATTCATCAGCGCGTTCACCATATTCGAATAATTTTTTGCGCGCTTTGCATGCACAAAAGTCAGCTCCGCATACTCCAGTTGCTTTGGATAATTCTTCTGGTTAAAAAAGCAGGAAGCAAGGTTGGTTGCCACCAGCGATATATGGTCATCACTTTTGATCTCCCGGGCGATAGCCAATGCCTGGAAAAGATAGGTGGCGGCGGTTGTGTAATCCGCGAGGAACTGGTAATTGCGGCCCAGGTTGTTGAGGTTATTGATCTGGTTGTTCTTTGCCCCAAGCTCTGTATTTATTTCAAGGCTTTTTTTGTAATGCTCATTTCCCACGGTGTAGTTTCCCGTATCAGAAGTATACAAACCGAGGTTATTGTTCAGGTTGGCAATCCCCTTTTTCCATTTAATTTTTTCCGCCAGCACCAGGCCCTCCTTTACGTACGGGAAACTCTGCATGATATTTACCTGGTAATATACCTGCGAGATCCGGCTCAAAGATTTGACTTTGTTGGAATCCTCATTCATGGAAGGCAAAGCCGCTACCAGTGAATCGATCAGCGGCTGGCCCTGTAGTTGCGCTCTGCCGGTGAAGGGCAAAACAAAGAAAGCCAGGAAAAAAAACAGGATAATCCGGTGATGGGATAAATGCATAACTGGACAGGCCTCGCAAGCCTGTTTTTATTTTAAGAATAATTCGTCTACACTCCTTTTGTAACTCCTGCCCACCGGCAACAACTGTTCATTGATCTGGACACCTTTTGATGAAATGCCTTCCACAAAATGTTTCTGGATGGCATAACTCCGGTGGATCCGCACAAAATTCCGGAAACCCGGTTCTTTCAGCAGGTTGCTGAGCGGACTCAGTACATTGAATTTTTTCTGGCGGGTGACGATACCGGTATAGTCTTTCAATGCCTCGAGATAAATAATATCCTGGAGATTCAGTTTGACCCGGTTCACCCCTTCTTTGATAAAAAGGGTATCCGCGCCAAGCGTGAAATCAAGTAGCTCCGCTTTTGAATGGATCGACAGGAATTGCTCCAGCCTTTCCATTGCTCGTGCAAAACGATCGCTTTTCAGGGGCTTGACGATATAGTCAAGCGCAGCGGATTCAAATCCCTCCAGCGCAAATTCGGGATGTGATGTCACAAACACACAGGCCGGGATTTCGAGCAGCTGGTTGCGTAATTCCAGTCCGGACATGCCCGGCATATCCACATCCAGTAACAACACATCCGGAAGCGGATTGGCCGTCAGGTAGTCCAGTGCTTCTTCGGCAGACTCAAATTCGCCCGTCACCCGGAGGAAGGGATATTTCCTGACCTGCGACAACAGCACCAGCCTGTCCAGTTCATCATCGTCCACTACTATACAATCATAAATCCGTTTCGCCTGGTCCATGGGTTCTGAGAAAGTTTCCGGATCAAATTAGTTGTTTTTCCCAATGAAACCGGCCAACCGGCACCACTGTGGATTAAAAAAACGGTTGTCTGTCGGGAAATGCTGTCGTTCGCCGATTGGCAGCAATAGGCCGTCCGGCACTCTGGTAAGTTTATAGTATAAATACCCAAGGG
>SEAD01000075.1 GCA_004173355.1 Chitinophagaceae bacterium
ATGCTGGGCCGCATCGATGTGCAGGGAGGTACAAAAGAAAATACAGTCAAGTTTTATACGGGTCTTTACCACGCGCTGCTTGGTCGCGGACTGGCATCCGATGTCAATGGCGACTACCCCGATAACAAAGGAGGCACTGGCCATATCCCTTCCGGGAAAAATGGCAAGCCCATCCATAACCATTACAATACTGATGCGGTCTGGGGTGTCTACTGGAACCTCACCCAGCTCTGGGCAATTGCCTACCCGGACTACTATTCCGATTTTGTAAAAAGCCAGTTGCTCGTGTATAAAGATGCAGGCTGGCTGGGTGACGGCATCAGTGCCAGCAGGTATGTATCCGGGGTAGGGACCAACTTCGTGGGACTGGTGATCGCATCGGCTTACCTGGCAGGGATCCGCGATTTTGATATCCCCACCGCCTATGCCGCTGCACGAAAGAATGAACTGGAATGGAAAGACCGGCCATTTGGTGCGGGCAAGACCGATGTGGACCGCTTTATCCGGTATGGGTATGTCAACCATCTTGATTCAGGCAAAGGCGGCTCGGAAATGTGGCAGTTCTCCGCATCACATACCCTCGAATATGCATTCAGTGCCTATGCCGTTGGCAACTGGGCGAAGGCACTCGGGAAAAAACAGGATGCCAGACAGCTCACGGATCTGTCCGGCGCATGGAAAGCGATCTGGGATTCTTCGCGCTCACTGGTGCACCCGCGGGATGCTGACGGACAATTCATCGCCAACTTCAACCCAACCGAACCCTGGCGGGGTTTCCAGGAAGGCAATGCATTCCAGTACACCTGGTTTGTGCCGCAGGATCCGGAGTCGCTGGTAACAAGGATTGGCAAAAAACGTTTCAACGAACGGCTCGACAGCACATTTATTATAGCCGAAAAAGCATTGTTCGGCGGTGGCTCTACCATCGATGCATTCGCGGGTATCGCAGGGATCTATAATCATGGCAACCAGCCAAACCTGCATGTATCCTGGCTGTTCAACCATTCCGGCCGGCCATCCCTCACGCAGAAATGGGTCCGCCAGATCTGCGATAAATTCTATGGTACCGAAGGGGTACATGGATACGGATTCGGTCAGGACGAAGACCAGGGCCAACTGGGCGCCTGGTTTGTGATGGCGGGTATGGGATTGTTTGATGTAAAAGGATTCACTGCCCCGGAAACAAAACTCGGATTGGGAAGCCCGCTTTTTGAAAAGATCCGGATCCGGCTGGACCACAAATATTACCCTGGTCAGGATTTGACCATTATCGCTGCCGGCAACGGGAATGGGAATGACTATATCCAGTCCGTCCGCCTCAATGGCAAGGCAGTGCACGAACCATTTGTACCATGGAATCAAATCCGGAAAGGTGGGACATTGCAGTTGCGGATGGGACCCAAACCGGTGGATCAGTACTGAGACCTGGTATAAAAGCTGCAAGAGGGGAGATAGCGGTCCGCGCCGTTTCGGGTGACTAACCTGAAAACAACGACTTCGCCCATGCGCCATACGAAACTGCTCTGTGCACTTTTATGCCTGTCCTTGTCCGCACTCACCGTATCCGCACAGCAGGATCGATTTAAACCCCTGTCCAGGAAGGGTTTTGGGCAATATGTCAACCCCCTTATCGGCACCACACCGCTCACAGATCCGCGGATCGTTGGTTTTGTAACACCGGATGACTGGCGTCCATGGTCGGGCCTGACCTATCCGGGGAGCTCCTTACCCAATGCAATGGTGCAACTGAGTCCGATAACCGCATGGGGCTCCGGCGCGGGGTACCAGTATGAAGACAGTACCATCATCGGTTTCGCGCATACCAATAAGGGACACTGGAACCTTTGCAATGTGCCGATCCTGCCGGTATCGGGCAACCACTCCATCAACGATCGCTTCTCCTCCCGTTTTTCACATAAAACCGAAGCAGCCTCACCCGGGTATTACCAGGTCTATCTCGACGACTACGGGGTGGATGTGCGGCTGACCTCCACACTTCGCGCAGGTTATCACCAGTACCTTTTCCGCAACGCGGATAAACGACAGGTGTTGCTGGATCTTGGCCGCGCCAATAACGGGGTGCGGAAATGGACACTGACAAAAACGGGTCCTTCGTCGCTGGAAGGATTCCAGGATGTGGGCAATGACAAAATCCATTTATACATCACCCTCAATTCCACCATCGAAGACATCGAAACGTTAAAGGACGGGGAAAGGGATGGCCGCGCACTGATTACACTAAAGGATGATGGCAATAAACTCGTCGAACTGAAAATCGGGCTTTCTTTTGCCAGCATAGCAGGAGCCAGACAAAACCTGGAAATGGAACTCGGACAGCGTTCCTTCGAGGCGATCCTTAAATCCGCCCAGCAGACCTGGGAGGCCTTGCTTTCACGTGTGGATGTATCAGGTGGCACCGCTAAACAGCGGGAGATGTTTTATACCTGCCTTTACCGTTCGTTCCTCTGGCCAACTTTGCGAAGCGACCTGAATGGCGAATACCGGGATGTAAAGCGCCAGGTGGTCAAAGGCACTCACAATTATTATGAAATCCCCTCCCTCTGGGATACCTATCGCAACAATGTGGTGCTGCAGGCGATGTTGTCACCTGCCATGACCTCGGATGTGATAAAGTCGATGAAAGACATGGGTGATAAAACTGGTTTCATCCCCACATTTTTCCATGGCGACCATGGCCTGTCCTATATCGCGGGTTCGTACCTGCGTGGCATTGATAATTTTGATGTGGAAGGGACCTATAAGATCATGCTGCGGAATGCCTACGACACAGGTCGCGGCGGACGCCCGCGGTTAAAGGGTTACATGGAACAGGGGTATGTAGCGGAACCGGTGGTGGCAGACCCACAGGTGGAAACCGTTGCTGCGGCCGGGGTTTCAAAGACACTGGAATATGCCTATGATGATTATGCACTGGCACAGATGGCGCAGAAATTGGGTGATACCGCCAATTACCGCAAGTTGATGGCCCGCGCAGCGAATTATAAAAATGTATTTGACCCCTCCAGCCGCTTTATGCGTGGCCGCCTCGCGGACGGAAACTGGGTGACGCCGTTCAATCCCGATTTCCCGTACTACGAGTACATGTACCGGGAAGCGAATGCCTGGCAATTGTCTTTTTATGTGCCGCACGACCCGAAAGGACTGGTAGCATTATATGGTGAAAAAAATTACGAAGCGAAACTGGATTCCCTGTTTACATATCCATGGAATCCGAAACATATCGCCCGGAATGTGGAGACGATGGTTGGACAATACTGCCATGGCAACCAGCCGGATCACGAAGCCCCTTTTGCTTACTACTTCATCAATAAACCGGAGAAGTCGCAGAAAATGGTGGATTATATCCTCGACAGCCTTTACGGCATGGGCGCGCAGGGTCTCGACCTCAGCGGGATGGATGATGCCGGTGAAATGTCTTCCTGGTATGTGTTCTCCGCCCTTGGTCTGTATCCTTATTCGGCCGTGGATCCCCAGTACCTGGTATCGGTGCCGGTGTTCAGCAGGATAAAATGGACCATGCCCAATGGCCGGGTTGTGGAAGTAAGACGGAACGGCAATACGCGCTCACTCGGGGCCGTCAGTATCGATGGTAAAACGTCGGAAGGCTATTTTATCCCGCATGACCTTTTCCGCAAAGGCGGGAAACTGGTCATTCAAACAAAATAATTATAACCGGATAGCGGGTGCGCCCGTGAGCCGTGACTAACTGATTGTGCAGCCCTGCCACCGGCAGACTGTGCGATACTAAAACTTGCATGCATATGAAATGTCCCCAACGGAGTTACCGCTCCGCGTCCGCAGTTCGCGCTACGCTGCAGAAAATACTGCGCCAGGCAGTTTTGATCCTGTTGCTAAGCCCCCTCAGCATTGCCGCATTTGCGCAGACTACCGTCAATGGTAAAGTGGTCAATGAATCAAATGCCCCGATTGCCGGGGCCACGGTCCAGGTAAAAAATTCGACGACCGGCACAGCCACCAACGACAAAGGCGAGTTTTCCCTTTCGGTTCCCGGCGCGTCTTCCGTGCTTGTATTCAGTTATGTAGGGTACACACCTGTTGAACAGGCGGCCGGTGTATCCAATGCCACCATCCAGCTGCAGCCGCTCAGCGCAAGCCTGAATGAAGTAGTGGTGGTGGGATATGGTACCCAACGCCGCGTATCGGTTACCGGTGCAATCGATAAAATCGGAGCACAGGCAATCGATGGTAAACCCGTGGTGAACACCAGCCAGGCCTTGCAGGGTGTATCGGCCAACCTGATTGTCCAGCAACGGAGTTTTGAACCGGGGCAGGGGCTGAACATCAATATCCGCGGTCTCGGTACCACGGGTAACAATGATCCGCTGATCGTAATCGACGGTATCGTTGGTGGTGATATCAACCTGCTCAACCCGAACGATATCGACAATATCTCGGTCCTGAAGGATGCCGGTAGTGCCGCCATCTATGGCTCACGTTCTGCCAATGGTGTGTTGCTGATCACCACCAAACGTGGCCGCAAGAATGAACGTCCGAACCTGACCTATGCCGGTACCTACGGTGTAACGGATCCGTTGATCGCCAACACACCGGTACATGCATGGGAAAATGCTTATTATAAAAACGAATCGCTGGTCAACTCCGGCCGCCAGCCGGTGTATAGTCCCACCGACCTGCAGAACATCGCCGCAGCGGGTGATGGCGACTGGCGTCTTTCGAATATCATAAAAAACGCCGCCCAGCAAACCCACAATATCAGTATCAAGGGTGGAGGCGAAACGAGTTCATACCTTGTATCACTGGGGTATATGAACCAGGAGAACAACTTTATCGGACCAGGGTACGGGATCAAACGTTATAACGTCCGTATCAGCCAGGCCACGGAAGTGGGTCGCTTCAAACTCAGCTCCGTGCTGTCGTATGTGAAGTCGGAGGGCAAAGACCATTCATCCAGTGCATCCACACTGATCATTGACGCTTCGCGCGTACCATTGCTGTATAACTTCCAGGATACTGCCGGGCGTTACCTCACCAATGCCGTGTCTGCCGAGTTCAACCCGAAAGCAGTACTGGAAAACGGTGGTTTCCGCAAGAGCAACAATGACGAGGTATTCGGAAGCCTGACCGGTGAGTATGCGATAACCAAAGACCTGAAGATCCGCGGGGTGTTTGGTGGTACCGTGCGTGCCAACCACACCTTTGGTCGCCGGCTCGAACTGTCCTTCTTTCCGGGAGGCCGTTACGGGCAGGATCGCGAGACATATGATGATAACTATAAATCACTGCTCACCAATACGCAGCTGATTGCCGAATATAAAAAACGTTTTGGCCGCCACGATGTGAGTGTGCTGGTGGGTGGTGCCAATGAATCATTCAAAGGTGAATCGCAGTTTGTGCGCAAGACCCTGACTGATCCCATCTTTGGTACCCCTACAACCGGTACGGTGGTTGAACTTAATTCCCGCAACACCCCACAGGGTACTTCGGAATCCAGCCTGAACTCGGTCTTTGGCCGTGCGGGTTATTCCTTTGCCGATCGTTATTTCGCCGAGTTTTCTTTCCGGTATGATGAGTCATCCAATTTTCCCAAAGGCTATCGTGGCAGCTTCTTCCCGTCGGTAAGTGCCGGCTGGAGACTGACCGAAGAAAGTTTCATGAGTGATTTCAGGGATAATATCGGTTCACTGAAACTCCGGGGTTCGTATGGCGTCCTGGGTAACCAGAATGTCAGCCCTTACCAGTACCAGACATCCTATTCCATTTACACACCTGCCTACGGATTCAACAACGCGGCAGTGGGTGGTGCAAGTTATATCCTGGGTAACCCCAATATTACCTGGGAAGAGTCAGCCAACCTGGATCTGGGCGTGGATGCCGAACTGCTGAAAGGCAGGCTGTCCATCTCCGCCGGTGTGTTTGATAAAACAACCAATGATATCCTGGTGGTCCGGGATGATGTGCCAGCCTTGTTTGGTGCGGGTTTCCCGGATTACAATGCCGCAAAAGTACAGAACAGGGGATGGGAGCTGACGGCTACATACCGGATTCGCGGTAAGGCCTGGAACCATAGCTTCAGCGGTAATATTGCAGACAACAAAAACAAATTGCTACGCTACAGCTTCAGCAATGACCAGCAGGTAGTGCGCCGCGAAGAGTTTGAGTTTGTCCGTAGGGTTGGTTTGCCAATCACTGTATACCAGGGCTTCCGCAGGGATGGATATTTCCAGACTCCGGATGATGTGGCCAAGTATGCAAAACCCGCCAATGCAACGGTGGTGCCGGGTGATATTAAGTTCAAGGATAAAAATGGCGATGGTGTAATCGATGACCAGGACAAATACATCCTCGGTAATCCATTCCCCCGTTACACATTTGGGTTTACATACAATGTGTCTTATAAAGGGTTTGATGCGCAGGTGTTCATCCAGGGTGTTGGCCGTCGGGACCTGATGATCCGTGGTGAACTGGTGGAACCATTCCACGTGGGTTATTCAGGCACTATGTACGAACACCAGACCGATTACTGGACGCCAACCAATCCCAATGCAAAATGGCCAAGGCTGGCAGAGTCGGGTAGTCCGTCGAACCAGAACAACTACCGCACCGGGTCTGATATCTACCTGTTTGATGCAGCCTATGCAAGGGTGAAAAACATCCAGATCGGGTACAACCTGCCGGTGTCGTTGCTTTCGAAAGCGGGACTCAGGGCAGCAAGGATTTACCTCACGGGGCAGAACCTGTTTACCCTGACCAAACTGGACTTTATCGATCCGGAGAATACCGAATTCGGCAGCAACACCGGTATTGGTTCCGGGGCGAACAGCGGTCGTGCCTATCCGTTGCCTGTGTTTTATGGAGCAGGTGTAACCGTTACTTTCTAATTTTTAAAATCATTATAAATGATCAGCAAATTCCTCAAAACAATCCCGGTGCTGGCGCTTGCGCTGACAGCCACCGTTGGTTGTAAAAAGCTGGACCTCGCACCCACCGATCGTTACACCGAACTCAACTTCTGGAAGTCGGCCGATAACGTGAACAATGCGCTCAACAATGTGTACGCGAGGATCTATTCCAGCGGACCCTTCTTCTACAATGAAGCACTAAGTGATAATGCATACACCCGTCTCGGGATCAGTGCCGGTTTCCCGGACCAGATTGCCAGCGGGAACTTCACGCCAACCCTCGCGCGCTTCATCGGCGACTGGGGTTTTTATTACACCGGTATCAAGGCCGCAAATCTTTTCCTGGCAAATGTGGACCAGGAAAACGGCATTGAAGCCGGCCGCAAGGAAAGGATGAAGGCGGAAACCCGCTTTGTGCGTGCCTTCCATTATTTCCTGCTGATGAACTGGTGGGGAGATGTTCCCCTGCTGACCAATGACATCACTCCCGAAGAAGCAAAGACAGTAACACGCACCCCGCGTGCGGAAGTGCTGACGTTTATACTCGCGGAGCTGGATGCTGCGGCGGCAGGACTGCCAACAAACACCCAGTATGCGGCAGTCGACCGGGGACGGATCACCCGCGGGGCAGCACTGGCTTTGAAAGCACGAGTCCTTCTTTATGAAGGCACCCGCATGGCGGAAGTGGTAAGTGTGTGTGAGGAGCTGATGTCCAACCAGGCCGCCAATGGTACGTATTCACTCTATCCAGATTATACCGCGCTGTTCACTCCCGCAACGGAGTACAACAGCGAAGTGATGTTTGACCTGCAGTATGTACCAAACCTGCGCACCTGGGGTGAACATATCGATTTCGTTCCCATCAGTGCCGGCGCGCGGAGTAATAACCTCGCACCGACGCAGGAGCTGGTGAATAGTTATATCATGACCAATGGCCGTTTGATTACGGAAGCCGGTTCGGGGTATGATGAAAATAACCCGTATGCCAACCGTGATCCGCGCCTGTCGGCTACTGTAGTGTACGACGGGGGAAGTTTCACCGGTGCAGACAATGTAACCAGGACCATCCATATCCGTCCGGGCTCGGATCCTGATCCCGCAGCGAAGGATGAGTACAAGCCATCGGGACAGGGTACTGCTACCGGTTATTATGTGAAAAAATACTACGACCGCACGGCAGTGGCAGGTTTCAATTCAGGCATGAACCTGATTATGATCCGCTGGGCAGATGTGCTGCTGATGCTTGCAGAAGCGAAACAGTCACTGGGCCAGATGAATGCCGATGTGTGGAATGCGACTATCCGTCCGATCCGCCAGCGTGCCGGGTTCACGGATGCAGCCGCCCTTAACTTCCCTTCAACCGGTAACCTGACGGAAATTATCCGGAATGAACGCCGCGCGGAATTTGCATTGGAAGGCCTGCGGATTTATGATATCCGCCGCTGGAAGATTGCGGAACAGGTACTCAACGGCTGGGCCCATGGCGCGAAATACGAGGATCCTTCCATTGACAATGGTTATATCCGTGCACAATTAAGGACGTTTGATGCATCCAAACACTACCTCTGGCCCGTACCTGCAGAAGAGCGTGGCAAGAACCCGAATCTCTCCCAGAACCCAAATTATTAACAACGACTACCATTTATATTTAAAACGATCAGTATGAAAAAGTATATCATAAACCCGGTTTACCTGCTTGCACTTGTTGCCGGTTTCTTCCTCGCAGGTTGCGAAAAGGACGAACGGGATATCAACATGACTATCTCCGAAGTGACGCAGTTTTATGCACCGAATGACAATGTGTTTGTGAAACTTGAACCGGCAACCGCAGCGAGCGTGGTATTTGAGTGGGACCAGGCACGGGCTGAAGACGGTTCACTCGTGATGTATGAAGTGGCATTTGACAAGGAGGGTGGCAATTTCACCGCACCAGTTTATAAAATGGCTTCTGATGGGAACGGTGTACAACCCAAACTCACCCTGAGCCATAAGGACCTGAACCGCATCGCCAACTTTGCGGGTATCGGTTCACAGGAAACAGGTAAACTTCACTGGACGATACTGGCGTCCAAAGGCACCAATGTAAAACAGGCAACATTGTCACGTACCATTGAAGTAGAACGCCCGGCTGGTTTTGCTGAAATCCCGACTGAAGTATTCCTCAGCGGTACGGCAACTGAAACCGGTGCTGACCTCGGTACGGCTGCAAAACTGAAATCAACTTCACCAGGTGTGTTTGAGATTTACACACAACTGAAACCTGGTACTTATCACTTCAGCAACCGCAATGCCGGATCACCCACCACGTTTATCATCGAAGGCAGTGCATTGAAGGAAGGAGTGGATGGCGCATCACCTGCCACCGCACCAACGGTCTACCGTATGGTTCTTGATTTTAACAACGCTGCGGTGGTCATCAGCGAGATCGTAAAAGTTGAATACTGGTTCGCTCCACGTAATGCAGTGGAAGGAACACTGAATTATATCGGAGGATCCAAATACAAAGCTGAAAACGTAGCCATCGAATTCCGTCAGGAAAGCTGGGGCAGGGACGAACGTTACAAATTCCGTGTGACATTCAAAGATGCAGGTGGTGCCACATTCCAGGAAGACTGGGCCAGTTCCAACAGGGATAACAACCGTCCCGATGCAAATACACCGGCGGCATGGTACAATATTTTTAAACAGGACGTAAACCAGTGGGATTATACATTTAAGTTCCGCACCGAAGCCGACCTGAAAAATGTGGATCTCACCCTCGACTTCAGTCCCGCCGGTGCTTACTCGCATAAAGTAGATATCAAATAATCCAGGGGTGGTCAACCACCCCCTCTGTAAAACAGTACAAATGAGAATCAGGACCTCCTTTTATATCCTTGCCATTTCAGCCGTATCGCTGCTGGCCAGCTGCGATACCGATTACGATGATGATGTGGCGCCACCGCCACCGCCATCCGGTCCGCCCGCGATCGATTGGGCAAAGGCCGCTGACAGCAGTACGAAATCGCTGGTAACCAATTTTTTCAATGCTTCGGGCAACTATTTTAACGAACGTAACAACAATACTAATTTCCATTACTGGCCACAGGCCCATGGACTGGACGTGCTGGTGGATGCCTTCCTGCGGACGAAAAGCAACGACTACAAGGTTTTGATGGATAAATGGTTTGCCGGTGTGCCCGTGAAGAATGGCAACACATTCATCAATGAATTTTATGATGATATGGAATGGAATGCGCTGGCCATGCTCCGCGCGTACGAAGCCACCAAGGATGAGAAATATAAAACGGCCGTGGAGACACTCTGGACCGACATCAAAGGTGGATGGAACCTCACCATGAATGGCGGTATCGCCTGGCGCAAGGCACAGCCCTGGTACAAAAACACACCGGCAAATGGTCCCGCTGCCATCCTTGCTGCGCGGCTGTACCGGAATTTCAACCGGCAGGATGATCTTGATTGGTCGAAGAAAATTTACACCTGGCTGAAGGACAGCCTGTATAATAACAATACGGGTTGGGTGTATGATGGTATTAATGGAAACAATGACGGGATCCGTAATACCGAGTGGAAGTTCACCTACAACCAGGGGACCTTCCTTGGTGCGGCTACGGAGCTGTACCTGCTTACCAACAATGTGGCGTATCTCAATGATGCGCTGAAGGCCGCGAATTTCCAGCTCAGTGATAATGTCCTGACCAACTTCACCGATAACCTCATGCGTGATGAAGGCGGTGGCGATGGGGGTTTGTTCAAAGGTGTACTGGTCCGTTATTTAACCCAGCTTATTTTCGCGCCTGGTATGGTTAGCTCCGACAAAACCCGTTACATCAATTACCTGAAAAGGAATGCCGAGGTCCTGTGGAATGAAGGCACTGACAAAACTTACCTGTTGTTCGGCACTTACTGGAAAACCAAACCCGGTGCAACAACGGACTATACCACGCAGCTGAGTGGTGCGATGCTTATTGAAGCCGCAGCATTGCTGGAGGAAAAGGATTTATTGTGATGGAATGGTAAGCGTGAAGTCTATGGCAGAACATTTTGCACTTGGAATTGATATCGGTGGATCACATATCACCTGCGCACCCGTCACACTCGGTACACAGGAGATAGCAGTGGCGTCATTAAAACGCGCGTATGTGGATTCGAAAGGCAGCGTGTCGGATATTATTGAAGCCTGGAGCAATGTGATACTCGATTGCAATGCGGCCATGCAGGATAGTCCGGTGCGGATCGGGATTGCGATGCCAGGGCCCTTTGATTATGAACAGGGGATTTCCTACATCCGTCACCAGGACAAGTATGATTCATTGTACGGACTGAATATAAAACAGCTGCTCGCCGATCGTATCGGTATTTCCAATGAGCGGATTTATTTTTCCAATGATGCCGCCTGTTACCTGCAGGGCGAGATGGTTGCTGGTGCAGGGAAGGGGTACAGGCATGTGCTTGGCCTTACACTCGGTACCGGTTTCGGGTCTGCGATTGCACATCCGGGTGAACTGCGGGATGCCTGTTACTGGTGTGCCGGGTTTCGCGGGAGGCAGGCGGAAGATTATTTCTCTACGCGATGGTTTGTATGGCGGTTTGAAGAACTGACCGG
Source organism: Chitinophagaceae bacterium (assembly GCA_004173355.1). GTDB lineage: Bacteria > Bacteroidota > Bacteroidia > Chitinophagales > Chitinophagaceae > JBEVJC01. Next base: position 11,509 of record SEAD01000075.1, read on the forward strand.
CCGCAAACCGGCTAATGTAAAGGCGATGGTTGATTCGGTGGAGGATTGGGAAGTGGTACAGCAGGTCTTTGTGGAATTCGGTCGCAATCTCGCCGGGTTCCTGGCACCGCTGATCCGGGAGGAGGGCTTTGAACTGGTGGTGATCGGGGGCAATATTTCCAATGCCTTCGGGTTGTTCCGGGTAGAACTGGAGCGACAACTCCGGGCCCATGGACTTGGGACGATCATCTGCCAGTCGCAGCTCAACGAGAATGCCTCATTGCTCGGGGCAGCCAACCTGGAAGCCGTCAGCAGGGGATAGGCGGGAAGCCGTCTAAGGGATAGTGAAGGGAAACCCGTATTTTACAGCACTGTGCCGGGAATTACCCACCGGAGTGTTTACAGATATGAAACGAGTTTCGATCAAGGATATCGCAGCAAAGGCCGGTGTTGTGCCCTCTACCGTATCACTCGTGCTGAACGGAAAGGCACGGCAGATGCGGATCAGTGCCGACCTGGAAGAGCGGATAAAAAAAATTGCCGATGAGGAAGGGTACACACCCAACCAGACGGCTGTAAGCCTGCGTACCGGGCGGTCCAAACTGCTCGGACTGATTGTGGAAGATATTTCAAACGTGTTCTTTGCAACGCTGGCAAAAGTGATCGAGGATAAAGCCAATGAACGTGGTTTCAAGATCCTTTACTGCAGTACGGATAATGATGATGAAAAAGGAAACGACCTGTTGCGCGTATTGCTCAACCGGGGTGTGGATGGCTTCCTGATCACGCCCAGTTCCGGCATGCAGAAGGAAGTGTCCCGGCTGATCACACAGAAAAAGCCGGTGGTACTGATGGACCGGTATTTTCCGGATATCGCAGCTTCTTATGTGTTGGTAGATAACTACGCGGGAGTACGTGACGGGGTGAAACATCTGCTGGACAAGGGTTACAGGGACATTGGGTTTATCACCAACAATCTTGGCCAGGTACAGATGCAGATGCGCGAAAAAGCCTACAGGGATACGGTGGGGGATTACAATAGTGTGGCCCTGGAGGAATCAATCCTGCGTTTGCCGTACCATGTTCCTACAGCCGATGGGGTGGCACTGATTTCGGAATACCTGCAGGCCAACAAACAGCTGGATGCCGTGTTTTTCGCTACCAACTATCTCGGGTTGTATGGACTGGAGAGCGTGGCACAACTGGGGTTGTCCGTACCAAAGCAACTGGCGATCGTCTGTTTCGATGACCATGATATTTTCCGGCTGGTGGTGCCGGGTATCACCTGTGTACGCCAGCCGATTGAGGAGATTGCGAGTACGGCGGTTGACCTGCTGATCCGGCAACTGGAGGGGGATACCATGGTGGGCAGTGAGCTCCACGAATTCAAATTGCCCTCGCTGATCATCCGCAATTCGACCTGAGATACTAATAAAAGAAGTTTTTTTTACCATTACCAATAACATGTCCGCACAGCAATTTGAGGAAATACTGGGCCGGTACCTGAAAGGCCTCGCAAGCCCCGAAGAAATCCGGCTGGTTGACCACTGGTACCAGTCTTTTGACGATAGTGCCGCTGTCAACGATGGCCTGCTGCCCGCTGGCAACGATGGCCTGCTGCCCGCTGACCTGCAGCGAAGTATGGCTGCCGGACTCGCCGAAATCCGGGCCGTCATCGCCGAAACCCCTGCCATTAAAGAAACCGGGCTGGTGACCGCCGGCTCCCCGAAAAATCCCGGCTGATTTTGGTATAATTGTCCTATATTCAGTTTCCAAAACGATTTGAATGCCATTGCCCACTCTCCATTACCCACTTCTTTCGGACAAGGAATTGTTCTCTCTCGTCAGGGAGGATGATTTCAAGGCGTACGAGATTTTGTACCAGCGCCATTGGCCCCGTCTGTTCGAAGCAGCTTACAAAAGGTTGTACTCCAGACAAAAAGCAGAGGACCTGATCCAGGAACTCTTTATCAGTTTATACAAGCGACGCAATGAAATTGAAATCAGTGTGTCATTGCAGGCCTATCTCAACCAGGCTTTGAAATACAAGGTGCTCAACGAGTATCGTGCAAAATCCGTTCAGGAAAACTTCCTCCGCAATTTCTTTTTTAGCCCCATTTGCAAAAACGATTTTGCGAAGGAGTTCGAGTCAAAGGAGCTCAATGCGCGGATTGAGAAAGCCCTCAGCGCCCTGCCAGACAAATGCCGCGAAGCATTTATCCTGAGCCGTAAAGCAGACCTGAGTAATAAGGAAATATCAGACCGCATGCAGATCTCCGTCAGCACGGTCGAAAAACATATCGGTAAAGCCCTCCGTATCCTTCGGGATTCGGTGAAAGAGTACCAGGTTTCTTAATCACACCACTTTAGTTTTCGTTTAGCAGTTAACAGTTCGTAAAAGCAAAGGGACCTGTTTCCACAGGTCCCTTCTCGTATTCATGGGTCTGAAAATTATCAGTTGCTCCACTCGTAGCTCAGCGTCGAGATGCTGCTTCCTGCCTGCTGCATGCCATTGATGCGGCCTTTTGTGTCAAAAGTGTAGGTGAAGGTTGCCCCGCCGCCAGTGTAGGTGGTGCCGGTGATCAGGTTTTTGTTTTTCACATACAAGGCGCCATAACTGGTCATCTGCACAAACCAGAAATAGTCACCTACCTGGAATGGCTTCGTATTGTCATACGAGTAGGTAGTAATGCTCGAACCGGAAGTTGTGGAAGTAAGGTTGCCGTTGTTGTATACTACCGATGGACTTGTGGTAGGGCCTCCATCGCTGCTGCTTGTCAGCGTAGCAATCTGTTCGCCGTTGTACGTGATAACATTTTCGGAGTAATTGCCGCCTGTGATATACCTCGTTTTGATATACTGGGCCAGGTTGTTGGAACCTAACACAACTGAATCCACGCTCTGGAGTGTGCCATTCTGCGACTTCTGCAAAAGGATCACATTCGCGTTATAAGAGTAGATGATAAGGTTCGTCGCAGCTCCGGTCTTTGATTCTACAGATGCGATTTTCCCATTCTCATTGTAAGCGATCGTAGACACAGTAGTAACACCACTGTTGACCTGCGTTGCCTTGACGATCCGGGAATCCCCTCCTCCGTTGTCATCGTCATCTTTATCTTTCTTACACGAGAACAATACAACAGCACAAAGGGTGACGGATAGGATTAATGGGAAACGTTTCATAAAGTTTTATTTGTTTCCGCAAATTTAATCCGCTCTAATCTACGTCCCATACCACTTTCGTGGGATTTTGACCCGATACGCATCACCTATTCGTGGTATTGGGAATCAGTAGCGCGACACAGGGACTCCATTCCGTTGTCACAGGTGCCAGCTGGCCCGCATTAAAAAGCCTTGCATCAAACAAGGCCGGGATATTGTGAAGGGTGTATAAAATCAATTCATCTGCAACACCGGCAAACGGTACAGCTGTCCGTCCCATACCGCAAGTTCAGCTAGTTCCCAGCTCCAGTGTTTGGCAAGTGGTGCATTCTCGAGCAACTTTTCGGCTTCCATCCTGTTCTCGGCATTGATGGTAATCCAGGCACTGCGTTCTTCAAGACTCACCACATACTGGTCAATAATATCCTTGTTGATGAGGTAATTGATATACACGCGATGGGGCGGGATGAGTTCCTGGAAATCGTCCGTTATATCGAATTTGATTATCGCCTGGTATTTGTTCATGTCACTAATAAGACAATCCCGGGGCAGGAAAGTTGCATGGCCGGGGACCGATGTGCAAAAATGCAACGAAGGGCGTAAAAGTGGAACGTACTGGATTCGAACCAGTGACCCCTTCCATGTCAAGGAAATACTCTACCAACTGAGCTAACGTTCCGGGGCGATAAAATTACGGGAGGATGTGCTTTAAACCTAAAAGTGCCGTAAAAAAAACGATTATATTTTCCAGTCGACAATATTATTGATCCATTCTTCACGGTGCGGTGTGGTCACCCGGATATAATTGTCCGTGTACCCCTCAATCATCCCGTTTTTATCCTGTTTCTCAAACAATACCTTCCGCGTCTGTCCCGCATGTTTCTCCGTAAAATACTGGAGTTTCATAAACGACAGATTGCGCAGGATCTTGTTGCGTTCATTGCGCACATGCACTGGTACCACGGGTTTCATCTCAACCGCCAGTGTATTGTCCCTTTCGGAATAAGTGAACACGTGCAGGTAGGAAATGTCAAGGCTATGCAGGAAATCAAAGGTCTCCTGGAAATCAGCATCGGTTTCGCCGGGAAAGCCAACTATTACATCCACACCGATGGCACAATGGGGCATCAGGGTCTTAATCAGCTTTACCCTTTCGGCATACAACTCACGTTTGTAGCGTCTCCGCATCAGTCCGAGGATCTTGTTGGACCCGCTTTGCAGGGGGATATGGAAGTGCGGCATAAAGCGATCGCTGTTGGCCACAAATTCAATGATCTCGTTGGTAAGCAGGTTTGGCTCGATACTGGAAATCCGGTACCGGTTGACCCCTTCCACTTTTTCCAGCTCTTTTACCAGTCCGAAAAAGCTTTCGCTGCTGCGTTTGGGATTCAAGGGGTCAGGTGATGCCTGGTAGTATTCATCGCCTTTCCCGAAATCGCCGAGGTTAATCCCGGTAAGCACGATCTCTTTGGTACCCATCGCGCCAAGTTCCCTGGCTTTGCCCAATACATTGCTGATACTATCGCTCCGGCTTTTGCCACGGGCCATGGGTATGGTACAGAAGGAGCAGTTATAATCACAGCCATCCTGTACTTTCAGGAAGGTGCGTGTACGGTCGGCCTGTGAATACGAAGCATGGAAGCCAGTGACCTCATCGATATCGCAGGAACAGATCTTGGCCGAATCACCTTTGGTGAACTCGCGGATATGCCGGGCAATATTGAACTTTTCGGCAGCACCCAGCACCAGGTCCACCCCGGGGATTTCCGAAATTTCCTTTGGTTTCAGCTGGGCATAACAACCAGTGATCACGATCATGCTCTCGGGTGCCTGGCGCTGGATCCTCCGGACGAGGTGCCGGCATTCCTTATCTGCATTTTCGGTAACCGAGCAGGTATTGATCACATATACATCCGCCTGCTCCTCAAATTTTTTCTGCGCAAAACCTTCCGCTTCCAGGATCCTGGAAAGCGAGGAGCTTTCGGAGAAATTAAGCTTGCACCCGAGGGTGTGGAAGGCGACTGTTTGTGACTGGGCCATAGAGCCGCCAAAGGTAACCTTTTATCGCTAAATGGGAGATATGCAGGGAGCGGTATGTACAAAACCCCCTAGTTTTACCTAAATTTTTGGCTTTGAACAGAAAATGGCTTCCCCTGCTGATGGTCCTGGCGCTTGCAGTGACTGTTTTTTTTGTCCGTCGCTGGGTGAATCCGGCTCCCAAATCCGCTACCAGCAGCGGCCACAACCGACCATTGGTTCCGGCCACAACCGATAGCAGGACCACATCGAACACCAATCAGAAATCCGCGGATCCGGTCAACCGCAACCGGGGTTTCGACCGGCGTACCAGTTTTCTCGAATACACCAGGCATGCAAACTGCCGGATGGAATGCCGGAAAATCAGCAAGGCCGAAGTAGCGGAAATCATGGAGCAGGGGAGCATCAACTATTCAAAGTCGGATGTGAATGCAAAACCCTGTCCGGAGTATGCCATCGAGGGGAAGACTTCCGATGGACAGAAGGTGCGGATCGTATTTGCGCAGTGTGATTTCAAGACAAAAGTGGTAACCGTGATCGACCTTGGGAAAGACTGGTCCTGCGACTGCCCGGGTGATGGAAAAAAATCACGCCAATGATCCGCAGTGCCTGGCTCCGTCCCGTACTCTTCCTCTACAGTCTCTATGCGATGCTGGTTTTTGTGGCCCTGATGCTGCTGGTGTTTCCGTTTGTCATCATTGCCTCCTTTTTCGGACGGATCCGTGGGGGAAATATGATCTTCCGTCTCTGTGCGGTATGGGCCGGTTGCTGGTTTGCCCTCGTGTTTATCCGCAATAAAAAAACATACGAGGTACCGCATGATAAGTCGAAGCAGTACATTTTTGTATCCAACCATATTTCCTACCTCGATGCGGCCATCCTGCCACTGGCTTTCCGCCAGCCGATGCGGGCACTTGGGAAGGTGGAACTGGCAAGGATCCCGGTGTTCGGGTTTATTTACCGCAATGCCATCGTAACCGTTGACAGGAGCAGTGCGGCCAACCGCGCTCTCAGCCTGAAGCTGATGCAATCGGTGATCCGGAAGGGCATCTCGGTGATGGTTTTTCCCGAAGGGACATTTAACATGACGGGAAAGCCGGTAAAGGATTTTTATGACGGTGCATTCCGTGTGGCCATCGAAACACAGACCCCGGTGAAACCCGTGCTCTTCCTCGATGCCTTCGACCGCATGCATTATTCCAGTGTATTCCGTATGAGTCCGGGACGCAACCGCATCGTCTACCTCGAAGAAATCCCGGTGGACGGCCTCACCGTGGAAGACCTTCCGGTATTACGTGAGAAAGTGTCGGCGATCATGTCGGCAAAGCTGCGCCAATACAAGGCCGCATGGATCAATGACAACGCGGGTGTATCTTTACCGCCGAATGTCTGAACAGGTTTTATTTACAGAAGGGGAAGTACGGTCGTCGGGTCAGTCCTGGTTCGCGGATGTGATCATCCCGCTGGCATTGCCAAGGAATTACACCTGGTCCATCCCCGAAGCACTGCGCGAACAGGTGCGTCCTGGCGTACGCGTGGAAGTCAACCTCGGCAAGAATAAAAAGTATGCAGGCATTGTGCGTCGTGTGCACCAGGAAGAACCGGCGGCATTCGCGCCAAAGGAAATCCTGAATGTGCTCGATGTGGAACCGGTGGTGTTTGAAGAACAGCTTTCCCTCTGGCATTGGATCGCTTCCTACTACATGTGCACCGAAGGGGAGGTGATGGCCGCTGCGGTGCCGGCACATTTCAAACTGAGCAGTGAAACCATACTTGTATTCAATGAAGAATACGGGGAGGATTTTTCAGAGCTCGACCATGATGAATTTATCGTGGCTGAGGCGCTGTTGCTCAAAAAGGAACTCAAGCTCACAGAAGTCCAGCAGCTGCTTGATTCGCACAACGTGTACCCGATGGTCAATAAAATGATCAACCGGAAGGTTTGTTTTGTGTGGGAGTCACTGGTGCATACCTACGCCCCTAAAAAGGAAACCTACATCCAGCTGGAAACACGGTACGAGGACGAAGACCAGCTGGCTGACCTGCTCAATAACTGGTCGCGTGCGCCAAAACAGATGGAACTGCTGCTGGCCTACCTGCATATCAGCCGCACAGAAGGCGAGGTGACAAAGGCCGCCCTCTTAAAAAAATCAGGAGCCTCGGATGCACAACTGAAGGGTCTGGTGGAAAAGAAAGTACTACGCACGGAGAAACGCCAGGTGGACCGGATCCGCTACCTGCCGCGTGATATCAATATCGATTTTGAATTATCCCCTGCACAGGAGCTCGCGCTTCAGCAGGTGGTGGCTACACAGGAAACCACATCGGTTTGCCTGCTTCATGGGGTCACGTCCAGTGGCAAAACCCAGATTTATATCCGGCAGATCGAAGCTGCCTTGCGGCATGGGAAGCAGGTATTGTATATGCTGCCGGAGATCGCGCTCACGGGGCAGATCATCCGCCGCCTGCAGAAACATTTTGGCGGCTACATCGGGGTTTACCATTCCAAATTTTCGCAGAACGAACGCGTGGAAATCTGGCATAAGGTTAAGAATGGTGAAATACGCGTGATCCTTGGCGCACGATCGACCGTGTTCCTGCCCTTCCAGGACCTGGGCCTGATCATCTGTGATGAAGAACATGACAGTTCCTATAAACAGCAGGACCCGGCCCCACGCTATAATGGCCGCGATGCTGCCATCTATCTTGCCTCCATCTTCAAAGCCAAAGTGCTCCTGGGATCGGCCACTCCATCACTGGAGACTTATCACAATGCAGTGACGGGTAAGTATGGGCATGTTGAACTCAACGAACGTTACGGGAATGTGGGTCTGCCGCCGATAAATATCATTGATAAAAAAACGATCCAGCAGGGTAATTCAGAGAAATCGATTGTATTACCACCGTTGGTGACGGCCGTGAATGAGGTGCTGGCGCGTGAAAAACAGGTGATCCTTTTCCAGAACCGGAGAGGGTACACCCCTTACCAGGTATGCACTACCTGTGGGTGGATCCCGCAATGCAAACATTGCGATGTATCGCTGACTTTTCATAAGTTCAGCAACAAGCTGGTCTGCCACTATTGCGGTACCAGTTATGCTCCCTTGCAAACCTGTACTGCCTGCGGCTCACATACTTTCGCCCAGAAAAATTTTGGTACCGAGAAGATTGAGGAAATCCTGCAGGAAGTATTCCCGCAGGCAAAAGTCGGCCGGATGGATATGGATACCGTGCGTGGCAAGAATGCGCATGATGTGCTGATCCAGCAATTCGAGCAGCATCGTATCGATATCCTCGTGGGTACACAGATGGTGGTAAAGGGACTGGACTTCGACAATGTGGACCTAGTGGGCATCCTCGATGCAGATGGGTTGTTGCACTTTGCCGATTTCAGGGTAAATGAACGTGCTTTCCAGCTGATGGAACAGGTAAGCGGTCGCGCAGGCAGGAGGGAAGATACAGGGCAGGTATTGATCCAGGCCTCACAACCATTCCACCCCGTATTGCAGTATGTGAAAGGGCACGATTATAAAAAAATGTATGAAGAGGAAATAACCAAACGTAAACAGTTTTTTTATCCGCCTTATTCGCGGATGATCGCGCTGTCGTTCCGTCACAAAGTAAAGGACGTGGTGCAAATGGCGGCGATCCGTTTTGCCGAAACGCTGCAGCAGAAATATGGGGATTATATCGTTGGTCCGGCTGAACCCGTGGTCGGCCGGGTGCGCAACCGGTACCTGATGGAGTTGTTACTTAAACTACCCAAGGACCCAAAACTGATTGCCGCCTGTAAAAGGGAATTGCTGCACACCGCCGGGCTGCTGGTCAATGATCCCCTGTTCCGTACGGTGGTGATTGTACCCGATGTGGACCCGGTCTAAACACGGCACGTGTCTTGTTTTTATCATGGCTCACCATCAAAGGTTAAGATGCGCAGACCCAGCCGGTTTTATATATTGGTCATTATTCTCCTCGTAGCATTTTTTGTGCTGCTCCTTATGTGGAACCGTCGCCCGGCATCACCCGCACCGCCTGACCGGAATGAGGTGATCAGGAGCTCCCCTTCGGCGCCGCAGCAAGAGTCACAATAGCATCGTAGGTGTGTCGGAAAAAACCGGGTGCGGGCTGTTTTGCCGCATTGATCATGGCGGTTGCGAGCGTGCTGCCTTTGATCCCGCGGTATCTGCGCCAGCCGCCGAAAAATAATCCGTTGACCACTTTGAACACGCCTTGGAAAGCGCGTTCAGCCAGGCGGTATTCTTTCCGTTTCCCCATCAGCAGCGAGGGCTGGAAGATATGTACCGTTTGCAGCTTGAGGGCTTCCAGGGCATCCTCTACTTCCCCTTTCAGCTTCAGGTAAAAATTGCTGCTTTTGCTGCTGGCCCCGATTGCAGTGATGACAATAAATTTTTCACAGCCGGTTTCTTTTCCCAGCCGCGCGGCATTAACAGGAATATCAAAATCGATGCGACGATACAGTGCATTGTCGCCCTTTACATTTTTTTGGGTGGTGCCGATACAGCAGAAGATCACGTCAGAGCCGTCCAGTGCGAGTTTGACCGATTCAGTGTCGGAGAAATCCACCAGTTTCACTTCCTGTTTCGGATGTTTCCTGGTGTCCGGCCGGCGGACGAGGGTCCGCACGGTTTCAAAGGTTTCGTCGGCCAGTAACTGTCCGAGCAGTTGTTCCCCCACCATGCCGGTACTGCCGATAATGGATGCTGTTTTTCCACTCATGATTTTAATGTATAATTGCTGATATTAAGCTGTATGCAAGTTCACGAAAATTATCCGTTAAAGTCGCTCAATACATTTGGCCTGCCCGCGTCGGCGCGCTATTTCGCCGCGGTGCGTTCGATCGGGGAACTGCAGGAACTGCTGGCTGCGTACCGTACCGGCCCTAAGCTGATCCTTGGTGGCGGGAGTAATGTCCTGCTCACAAAAGATGTGGACGGACTGGTGGTGAAGAATGAGATTATGGGCATCACCAAAACCGGCGAGGATGAGGATGTGGTATACC
>SEAD01000361.1 GCA_004173355.1 Chitinophagaceae bacterium
GTATGGGCAAGGCCAATGACCCGGACTACAAAGCGGAACAGGCCAGGGAGAAAGCAATGGCGCTGGCGGAAAATGAACTAAAGAACCATAAAAAGCTGAGCGTTTCCAAAACCTTGGCATCCGCAGTGCTTTTCAATACCATTTCGGCGGGCAGCGAGGATAGCTTTATCCGCGCAATCGTTGACCAGGACATTACCGGATATGCCGGTTCAAGGCTTCGCATCCGCCTGCTGGATGACATGAGTGCCGATAAGTTCCTGGTTAAAAAGGGTGCCTACCTGTATGCCCAGATTACCGGTTTTACGGGCCAGCGGGTCATGCTATCGATCAGTTCTGTTTTTCAGGAAAATCATATCCTGCCGGTCCGGTTGGATGTTTACGATCATGACGGCCTGCCGGGCCTTTATGTTCCGGCATCCGCTTTCAGGGAATTTTCAAAAGCGCTCGGCAGCGATGCCAGCCAGGGTATGACCATCCAGCAGCAGGCAGAGAACAATAATCAGCTGGTCATGAGCATGGTCCAAAAGATGTTCCAATCAACCACCACGGCAATAAGCAAGCTAATCCGGAGCAATAAGGCCAAACTGAAATACAACACCCAGGTCTATCTCATCGACCCCGAAGAACTCAAAAACACCCAAAGCAAGTATTAACCCACATTTATTATGAAAAGATCAATTGTTTTTTTGATGGCCATCCTATGGGCGGTCCAGGGACTTTATGCGCAAAATCCGGCACAGACATACCGCAAAGACCTGCCGGATATAGCCATCAGCAGGGATATTTCCCTGCACTTTATTTCACCTGAACCCATTCAGTACGTGGATATATCAACGCACGCCATTGCAGGCGATCTGCCTTTAAAGAATGTGCTGCGGTTAAAGATCTTACCGGATTCCGCCGCTCAGTTTAACGGCGCGGGTATCGTGACCATCGTCGGGGAAAGCTTTATCGCCCAGTATAATCTGCGTTATACGGAAGGCCAATCCCTTGCAATTCCCTCACAGATCAATATCCTGCCGGAGCATACCCGTCCGCTGGATGTACCGGGCATTTCCCTTACGTCCATAGAAATGCAGGATATCGC
>SEAD01000076.1 GCA_004173355.1 Chitinophagaceae bacterium
CTTTACCAGCACCATCCCACGGCCTTCAGGAACGGGGAAACTTTTAATACGGCAGAGCAGAACCAGGGCAGCGCGCGTGTTCTGGCTTATGCGTTGCTTAACCAGTTACCGGCACCAGAGACCCTGTTGCTTTTCGCAGAACACTACGAGGCGGTCCTTGCCGATCCCGGTGGAACGAACCACCAGAATATCCGGCAGTTCATGGACCATGGATGGGCAGGGGTTTCCTTTGATGGCACAGTGCTCACTGCAAGGTGATATAAATTAGTTTAAGAGCGCGTGTCCGGGCCAATGGGGAGCAATATCAGGGCCGAAAGAAGCGCAGGCTTTTGCAGGCTGTCTTATTTTTTTCCGTACGATCGGATGATGCTGTCCTCTGCCGGTGCTTTCAACACAATCACCGAATCGAGCAGGTCATTGGGGACGGTGGTTGAAAGGATATACTGTTTCAGTTTCCAGTCATTCCCCTGTTTAACCATCACGCCTGAACCGCGGCAGATTTTCATCTGGGTATTAAGCAATTCGTCAAACCAGGCAAGCTTGCCGGTTTCGTCGAAAAACACATGCCGGTCGATGGATGTAAAATCCCAGGCACGGCCACGGTCAAAGATGGGTTTTGCCCAGGCCATAAATGCTTTTTTATCCCAGCGTTCTGTGGCATCGGTGCCCGTAAACACCGCTTCATCCGCGTAGTAGTTGAAGTAGGCATTGAAGTCCGCCCGCGCTGCTGCCCGGTTGAAAGAATCGAGGGTCACGCGGATCAGCTGCTCCTCTTTTGTTTTATCCAGTGGTACTGCATCCTGACCGCAACCGGATACTATGAATGCAGCTGCTAACATAAAAAACAAAAAATGAACTACCGGGCGGGCTGGAGATTTCATGTTTATAATTTGAATGGGAATGCAGTTTACTTATAAATTTTGATCCCGCCAGCGGGATCACTCCTTAGCTCGCTATTTTCCACAAGACTGGCTTCCATTCCGACTTTACAGATTGTCCTCCATCCGGCGTTACCGCCAGCCGTCCGGACTTCCCGATATTATTTTTTAAAAATCCCCCGGATTATCGTTTATTTATATATCCCCCTTCATCCGGAAATTCGTCTGAAAATGTACAACCAAGTTAAACTGTCCTCAGTAGTCCTGCTGCTTGCAATCTGTTCCCGAATGCAGGCCCAGTCAAAACTTTATACCGTTGAAGAAGCCCGCCTCATGCATGACAGCGTCCGTCTCAGCCGCTGGGATGCGGGAGGCAGTCTCTCCCAATATAGTTTCCGTTACATGTCGGAATTCTTTCCGGTAGCTGTGATCAGCAAACCGGCAAAACCAGCTGTTTTTCCCGTATCCGCAAAAAAGAATGTGGAACAACTCAGCATTACGTCCAAAGGGAAACAGATACCGCTCGAGGATTATCTCCGCAAAAAACACATCGCCAGTTTTATTGTAGTGAAGAAAGGCACCATCGTATACGAACAATATTTCTCGATGTTACCTGGTGACCAGCATACGCTGCAGTCGGTGACAAAAGTATTTACCTCACTCCTGGTAACCAGTCTCGCAAACGAAAAGAAAATTGACCTGGCGCAGCCAATCGAAAAATACCTTCCCGAACTTGCAAACTCCGACTGGCGGGGGATTACCGTTCAACAGATCCTCGACATGCGATCAGGGATGGACATCCGTTCGGTGGATTATTCAACCGGTCCGTTCTCCGATCCGATGCATAAAAACTACCAGCTTGAATCCTCGCTGGGTGTTTTGCCGAAGGCAGCCAATACCCCCGCCTCCCCTTTTGATTTCGTTGCGGCCATGAAGAAGGACACAACAGCCGGCCTCGAAGCAGCCTACTCCAATATCAACACTTTTGTTCTTGGATGGCTGGTGGAAAAAGTTACCGGGAAAAAATACAGCGACCTGTTGTCTGAGCGGATCTGGCAGCCAATGGGCGCCAGTTCCGATGCATATGTTTGCGTATCCGGCAACGGCGTACCCTGGTCTCATGGTGGCCTCTCCGCAACCCTGCGGGATCTTGCCCGTTTCGGGATGTTGTTTACCAACAGCGGTATCCGGGAGAAAAAGGAGAGCCTGATCAGTTTCAAACAGGTCAGGGAAATTTTTGATGCACCTGCTGTGGTTAATCCGATGGCACCATTCAAGTGGGCCTACCAGTGGGATCTTGCCGGTGACGGTGTAATAATGAAGGGTGGTTTTGGCGGTCAGGCTTTGTACGTGCACCCTGAAAAAGACATTGTGGTTGCCTATTACAATTATGTGGATGCAGACTGGAGTATCAACAATATGATTTCAGATGCAGCCCTGTTTGAAATAATCAAAGCTGCGGGTCTGGAGTGAGATATGCAAGCAATTTGACTATGGTGGACCGTGCTATTTCATGATTACTAAACATAATTCAGGGTGTTTAAAGATCATCAAGCTCTGCCTTCCGCAGATGCTATTTTCGTTTTCTGCGCTCTCCAGCTCCATCAATGCTAAGACAAGATAGTTTTCTTGTACCAGCAACATCAGATATTAGGAAGAAGTTTATATAGTACACTTGGCAATATTGATTGCGAGTCTTCATGGACACCATCTCGGGTTCAGTCGACTCTTCTTTGTTCCAACAGGCTGTAGTGATTTGATCTTCCATATCTAGCGAGCCGGTATAGTACAAGACTACAGACTGGCAATCAGCGCTTCGAACTGTGGGCAGTTCATCACAGCTGTATCGGGTTCAATTCGGTTAACTATTCCGATATTGTATTTATCCAATGTGGCGAGTGTGATAGAAACCATATCGACTGCATTCAAATCCACTAACAGTATCGTCTTGACTTTTATCTGGTTAGCGTCAAGTAGCGCCGAGTGTAATGCCCTTGGAGCATTAAAAACACCAATCATTGAAGTTATTAAAATAAGCGAGTCCACGATCTTTGCCGGCATGCCCCGCGTCGAGAAATGATCTATTATAAATTGCGCAGCAGTTTTCGTAAGTGCTGGGTTGAAAGACTTCATTTCAATCAAAAACAACGAATTAATACTTTTTGCTAGAAATAAAGCATCTACGGATTTAAGTTGAGGAATTCCTAACAATTTGCAATATTCGTCTTTAACTTTGTCGAAGTCAATTACTTTAACTGTACTTGTAACACAGCAGCTGTGCTGTATATTACCCAATGAGTCAACAAAATAAAAGCCATTCGCTGTAAGCAAATTTTGAAAATCCTGAAGCATTCTATGGGTTTAAAATGATGTCTTGCATGGGCTCTGCCAGCTTTGTAAAAACCGGAGTCAGGTCAGCTGTAACGTCGGTAAAAACAGACATTTGATTTTCCAGTTTTTGACCATAGTAGAACCGAGATATCTCTTGGGTTTTATACTGTTTGATATACACTGTTAAGGCTCTCAGGAAATATGGAGAGTGAGAACTAACCATAATTGGAACACCGGTGTCGGATAACATTACTATAATCTCAGCATACAATATTTCCCATTTAGGATGCAGATGAACCTCTGGTTCATCAATAATAAGAAGTGTGCTTTCGTTGATTGCGCCCGATTTAAGTAACAAAAGTAACAAGCCGAAAGATTTAATACCGGTAGCCATATTACTAGCAGGAATTTCTTCGCCGCTATCTTTTGTAAAAACAAATGAACTTTCTTCCAACTTATATGAAACACTGCCTCCAATTGTCTTCCTTATTTTCTCGCAGATCGCTACATGCTTATCTGAAACTGTTGTTCCCAAGTTGAGTTTGAGCAACAAATCGTAGTAATAGTATGGCAAATCGGACCGCTGCTGATATAAGCGAGTCTCATCGCCCAATGGAACCGTAGGGAAGGCTAGGCTGCTGGTGATAAATTTTGCAAGTTGAAGAATCATCGGTGTTTCAACAATCGTAGCGTCTTGTAGAAGGACTAAGTTTTGTAATAAAAACTGTTCGGTATGATTGTGCGTAACCGATATACTTAGCAAATCAGTAGCACCTTCAGAAACATCTATTTGCATATTTTCGTAACCCGGGTGTATGCTATTGATCTCCCCTTGAAAAACTTTTTCTATCACAATTTTGTCAAAGAAATCTTTATACACAGATTGTTCTTCAACTTCATTGTTTATCACCCTATAACCAGTATGGAAAGCATTTTGAATTCTAGTCAGAGCCTGCTCTTTAGTTACTGACGAAGCCATAATACCGTCCATATACTCAATATCCGCACGAATACGATGGTAGTATTCTTGAAGAATGTCCTCCGTGGCCTGAACAGATCCGTTTCTCATCACTGCTGCTAGACTTCTTATGACTATGTTAGGATTAAAAGAAGCCATTTTTGCTGCGTCGAATCGCACAACCTGCCGGTGAGCCGAAAACATTTGAGTGACGGCGCTGACTACTGCTTCGTACCGTTCACTTATCAACTGCTGGTGAGCATCAGTTGCTGTTTTGATAATAGAGTAAATTGCCTTGCTTATAAACGACTTCCCTGTATCGTTGAGTCCGGTGATCACGGATAGTCCCTTAAGATCGATTTGCGCGCTTTGGACTGGGCCTAGGTTCTGTATATTGAAGTTCATCGTTGATTCTGGACGTTTAACCTGGAGAGTAGGACGAAGTTAATATTCTCAAGCCAAAAAGTTTGTGATCAAGGCCAATTTTGCCACGCATCCTTAGCATCATATACTACCAAATATAATCTAATATATTGATTATCAGATTATATTTGGTACTAATTGTGGAGCTGAGGGGAATCGAACCCCTGTCCAAACATATTCGCCGAAAGCTTTCTACATGTTTATTCTTTTATTAGTTGTCGGCGATGTACCGGGAAAAGACAAACCAATACATCACTTAGCTGGATGGTCTTAAGCGTCAGTCACAGCCTTCTGACGCAGCAATCCATATTTGTTTTTAAGTCGGCGGCGGGGCGTGGTAATGGACCAACCGGCCCGGCGGCCCTAATGACTACCTAATCACTGATTAAGCAGCCATGGCATACTGAGTATTGCCATTTGAAGTTTTGGGTATTCAGATTAAAGTGCTAATTATCCAACGCACTACATGCTTACACCTTCAAAGATCTATGCTGTCGAAACCTGTACAGCCCCATTGGAAATTACTTTCCGGACCGGCAAAGATAGCCGTTTTACCTGCCCCATCCAAACCAGTCATTCCCGTTTGCATACAACATCAGTGCGAGCAACAATACCATACCCACCAGCTGTGCATACTCCAGGAACTTTTCATTCGGCTTGCGGCCGCTGATCATTTCATAAAGCGTAAACAGTACGTGGCCGCCATCGAGGGCGGGAATGGGCAACAGGTTCATGAATGCGAGGATCACCGACAGGTAAGCCGTGAAACGCCAGAAGGACTCCCAGTCCCACACCGGCGAGAAGGCATTTCCAATCGCCTTGAAACCTCCCACCCCTTTATAACCACCGGTTTTGGGATTCAGTATTTTTTTGAATTGTTCTACATAGTCACCCAGCGTACTGCCGGTTTTGGCCACCCCCGCGGGGAACGCCGCAAAGAAACCATACTTCGTTACATTCAGTTTTACCCAGCCAAGGCTATCCATTTCTTCCCAGCCCGACAGGCCATACAGGTTCACACCCAGCAGACCCGTTGAATCCACCTTTGACTGGAAATTGACAGTGTCACCATTGCGTCGCACCACCAGGCTGACGGTCTTTCCTTTTTTTGTATCCAGTGCATTCCGCAATTCATCATAAAAAGCAATGGGCATGCCGTCGATCCCCACGATGGAGTCGTTGGCGCGCATGCCTTCCTTGTAAATTTTTGAAGTGTCCGGGACAGTTTTGGCGATCACCGGGAACCGGGGTGCCATCAAGGTGATCCGGCCTTCCTTTTTCCCTTCAATCAGCTGTCCCAGCAGGTCCTGCGGGATCTCGAGTTCCATTGATTTGCCGTCACGGATAACGGTCATCGACTTATCCGACACGATCAGTTTCTTCAATGCCTGTTCATAATCCTCTACCGGCTTGTGATCGATCGCGACAATCTTGTCACCACTTCTCAGGCCGATATTGTACAGCGTGGTGTCCGTCACCGCAATCCCGTACTTCAGCGATTCGGAAGGGATTTTTTTATCTCCCCAGATCATCAGCACGAAAGCATATACCACAAACGCCACGAGCACGTTCATGATAATCCCGCCAAGCATGATGATCAGCCGCTGCCAGGCCGGCTTGCTCCGGAACTCATACGGTTTCGCAGGGGCAGCCATCGCTTCCTTGTCCATGCTCTCATCGATCATCCCCGAGATCTTAACATAACCACCCAGTGGCAGCCAGCCGATCCCGTAGACCGTATCGCCTACTTTCTTTTTTACCAGGGCAAACCAGGGATCAAAGAAGAGAAAGAATTTTTCAACACGGCAACCAAACCATCGCGCAGTGATATAATGACCGAATTCGTGCAGGACAATCAGGATTGATAATGCAAGGACCAGCTGTCCTGCCTTTACTCCAACCACACCCCAGTCTATTGCTAAAAGAACCATATATAAATTGTTCGCTTTAAAACTTGAATCGCAAATATCAGTGAAATGACCTTAATAATACGCTAATAACCCCGCAGCGGGGGAAAAGGCTGCCGGTAAAGCGGCACAGGCCAGCGGCTGGCGGCACGGATCAGAGCCGCATCAGGTCTGCCGCATAACTCCTCGCCTGCCCGTCGCTCTCGTAATATTCTTCCAGCGTGGGACTTTCCACAAACGGGATTTTGTGCATGACTTTCTCGATCACATCGGTCATATCGAGGAAGTTGACCCGGTTCCGGAGAAATGCATACACCGCGATCTCATTCGCGGCATTCATGACAGCAGGCAGGTTGCCGCCCTTGTTCAGGGCTTCGATCGACAGGGCAAGGTTCCGGAACGTGCGGAGATCGGGCTCCTCGAAGGTCAGGCTGTTGAATTTTTTGAAATCGAGCCGCGGGAATTCATTGGCCAGGCGGCGCGGGAATGCCAGTGCGTACTGGATCGGAAGTTTCATATCCGGCAGGCCCATCTGTGCTTTCACGCTGCCGTCTTCAAACTGGACCATACTATGTATAATACTCTGGGGATGCACCACTACCTGGATCTGATCGGGCTGGAGGTTGAAGAGCCACTTCGCTTCGATCATCTCAAGGCCCTTGTTCATCAGCGTAGCGGAATCGATACTGATTTTTGCACCCATGCTCCAGTTGGGATGCTGGAGGGCATGCTCCCGTTTTACATTTACGAGGTAGTTGGGCTTGCGGCCAAGGAACGGACCACCCGAAGCCGTCAGGATAACTTTCTCCACCTTGTTCCTGCTCTCACCCACCAGGCACTGGAAAATGGCCGAGTGTTCAGAGTCAACCGGAATGACCGGCACCCGGTTCTCGAGCGCAGTGCGCATCACAATGTCGCCGGCCACCACGAGCGTTTCCTTATTGGCCAGGGCCACTGCCTTTCCGCTGGCAATTGCTGCCAGCGTGGGTTTGAGCCCGGCGTAACCGACAATGGCTGCGAGCATCAGGTCATAACAGTCCATTGCCGCCACCTCATCAAGGGCGCTCCCGCCTGCGAATACCTTTACATTTGTGGAACTCAGTTGTTGTTTGACCTTCTCGTATTTGCGTTCATCACCAATCACAACGATATTGGGATTGTATTTCACCGCCTGTTCCACCAGCAACTCTTCATTGCCATGCGCAGTAAGTACCTCCACCGAAAATTTATCAGGATGGGCTGCGATCACTTCAAGGGCCTGTGTCCCTACGGAACCCGTGGACCCAAAGATGGCGATACGCCGTATGTTTTGTTGTTGTTCAGACATTTTTTTAATCCATTTCCGCCCAGCGGGTCAGTTCATCAGCGATCTTCCGGTCATTACTCAGTCGTGGCACCTTATTCTGCCCGCCAAGTTTACCGATCGATTTCATATAATCGATAAACCCGTTTTTCCGGACCGCAGTCAGTTTGAGGGGTTTTAAAATATTACCACTTATAAGATCGTCGTAATATACATTTTTGTTGCGCAGGTTTTCATCGAGCTTCTTCGCAAACTCCGTCATGTTCTCGGGCCTGTTTTCAAATTCGATAAACCATTCATGATACGATTTACCTTCACCACCGCTTACAAAGGGGGCAACGGTGAATTCAGTTACACGCACATTGGTTTCACGGGCCGCCTTCAGCAAACTGTGTTCCACTTCTTCGCCGATCACATGTTCACCAAATGCTGAGATAAAATGTTTGGTGCGGCCGGTTACCAGGATCCTGTAAGGATTCAGTGATACAAACTTGATGGTATCGCCGAGATTATATCCCCAGAGCCCTGCATTACTGTTGATGACCATTGCATAATTTTCACCCAGCTTCACGTCTTTCAATGAAAGCCTTGTTGCATCCGGCTTTCCGATTTCACCTGCCGGTACAAATTCAAAGAAAATCCCGCTGTCCGTATTCAGCAGCAGCCCTTCGGCTTCCTGCGAATCCTGAAAAGCAAAGAAGCCTTCGCTCGCGGGGAACAGTTCAATTGAATCCACTTTGCGGCCCACGCTTTCAAAAAGTTTTGCCTTATAGGGTTCAAAGTTCACCCCGCCCTGTACCATCACGCTGAAATCAGGGAAGATCTCCCCTACCGGTTTACCCGTGCGCCTCATGAGCTCATCAAAATACATCTGCATCCAAGGTGGGATCCCGCTGATCAGGGTCATGTTCTTGCTGATCGTCTCATCCACGATTTTGTTCAGCTTGCTTTCCCAGTCCTCGATACAATTGGTTTCATAGGAAGGCAGCTGGTTGGTACGCAGGTATTGAGGGATATGGTGGTTCACGATCCCGCTGAGGCGGCCCGTGGGAATATCACTGATACGTTCCAGCACCGGCGAACCGGAAAGGAAAATCATTTTCCCATCTGCAAAAGCCGTGTTGCCGGTCTGCGCCATATAACATAATAAGGCGTTACGCGCGGTATTGATATGGTTGGGTATGGAATCCCGGGTGATGGGGATGTATTTGGTACCACTGGTTGTGCCGGAGGTCTTGGCGAAATAAATCGGCACCCCTTTCCAGAGCACATTGTGCTTTCCCTGTTTGATCATCTCGATCCAGGGTTTCATCTGCTCGTAATCCTGGATTGGGACCGCCTGGCGGAATTCCTCGTATGTTTTTACAGATCCGAGGTTAATGTGTTTGCCAAATTCCGTGTTCCGGCCGGTCTTTATCAGGTTTTCCAGTATTTCCTGCTGGTCCTGTACCGCGGTGACCATTCCCTTCCGGACACCTTTATATATATAGGAAGCGAAAGGTTTAGCGAGTAAAGATTTGATTTTCAACTGCTAATGTTTATTGATAAACGAACATCGGCTCCCGTTAATCAGGTAATGGCAGCGCACCGGGAACCAGGATGGCAAAGATAACGGATGGCTTGGGCTAAAAGCGGGGAAATGGCAGAATTAAAACTTTGAGGTTCCGTTTGCCAGTTCATCTTTTCTCCTTACTTTTGCATCCCTAATTTTAGCATATGATAGCAGTAGTAAAAATAGCCGGTCAGCAGTTCAAAGTTGAAAAAGACCAGACTTTGTATGTTCCGCACCTTGACGGAAACGCTGGTGATAAAGTTGAACTGGAAGTTCTCCTGGCTGACGCAAATGGTCAATTGTCTGTAGGTTCTTCAATCGCCTCTAAAGTGTCGGCTGAGATCCTTGACCATGTAAAAGGTGATACAGTGATTGCCTATAAGCAAAAAAGGCGCAAAGGCTTCCACAAGAAGAAAGGTCACCGTACTGCTTACACGCAAATCAAAGTAACAAGCATCGCTTAACCCATTTCCTGACGGTTCATCCGTCTGGATTAAAAACATAGACTCATGGCACATAAGAAAGGTGAAGGTAGTGTAAAGAACGGCCGGGACTCGGAAAGCAAACGCCTTGGCGTTAAGATTTTCGGTGGCCAGCCTGCTATCTCTGGTAACATCATCATCCGTCAGCGCGGAACACAATACCACCCTGGTAAAAACGTGGGTGTTGGTCGTGACTTCACTCTGTTTGCACTCTCCGATGGTATCGTTGAGTTCCGCAAAGGGAAGAAAGACAGGACCTTTGTTTCTGTAAATATTGCTGAGGTTTCTGACACTCCTGCTGAAGCTTAATTTTCCGGTTCGCCAATTTTTGTGGAAAAAAATTTTGTTAGTAAAAAAAGATTATTATTTTTACTAGCGATAACCCATTCTACTAAACATTAAATTCTAACAAAAATGGCAACTAAAAAAGCAGCTAAAAAAGCAGCTCCAAAGAAAGCAGCTAAGAAAGTAGCTAAAAAAGCAGTAAAGAAAGCCGTAAAGAAAGCCGCTCCTAAAAAAGTAGCTAAGAAGAAAGCTGCAAAAAAGAAGTAATTAAATTACCTCTTTGAAAATAACAGAGTCCCGACCGTAAGGTTGGGACTTTTTCTTTTTACCCCTTCCCCACTGTAAATTGCGGCTATGAATAATGCCGAGATTGCTGAAAACTTTTCATTGTTGTCCAGGCTGATGGACATCAATGGTGAAAACTCATTCAAGACGAAAACCTACTCCATAGCGGCTTTCCAGATAGAAAACCTTCCAGTCCAGCTGAAAGATCTTTCGCGTGAAGAGATTTTCCAGCAGAAAGGAGTTGGCGGAAGTGTCGGGAATAAAGTGATGGAAATGCTCGAGACTTCCCATCTGGAAGTGTTGCAGGAATATATCCTGAAAACACCGGCGGGTGTGATCGAGATGCTCAACATAAAAGGCATCGGTCCAAAAAAGATCAACACCATCTGGAAAGAAATGGAAATTGAATCGGTCGGTGAATTACTTTATGCCTGTAATGAAAACCGGCTGACACGGTTTAAAGGCTTCGGTGAAAAGACGCAGCTGAATGTCCAGGAGGCGATCGAATTCTATTTCCAGAACCAGGGAAACTTCCTTTATGCCCAGATGGAAGAGTTTTTTCCGCAAATTGACGGCTATCTCAAAAAATTATTTCCGGGGGGCAAAACACATGTTACAGGTGCCTGGCGACGCAATGAACTGACCATTGAACAGATGGAATTCGTGGTGCTCGAGGACAACGAAACAGTAAAACCAAAATTCGTAAGTGCACAACCTCCCGAGCTCGTTGAGGAAACACCACACAGCATACTTTATAAACTAAAAAACGGTCTGCGGCTCAAACTTTATACCGGTGGCAGCTCGATGACGCAGGAACTGTTCCAAACATCCGGCTCACCTGCGTTTGTTGCCGCATTCACTGAACGTTTCCCGGGTATCGATTACAGCGGCACGGAAGAATCAGTGTTCGCACAGGCGGGACTTCCTTACATTGAACCTTACCTGCGCGAACGTGCGGAAATCATAGACGAATCACTTGCCGGTAAAACCGCACCCGTTATAGGATTCGGCGATATCAGGGGTATTATCCATAACCACAGCGACTGGAGTGACGGCGTCAACACTATCGAGGAAATGGCGCGTGAGTGTATAAACAAAGGTTTCGAATACCTTGTACTCTCCGATCACTCGAAGGCGGCAGCGTATGCACGCGGACTGACCGAAAGCCGGATTAGGGAACAGCATGAGCTGATCGACCGGCTGAATACCGAACTGGCACCCTTCCGGATATTCAAAAGCATCGAGTGTGATATCCTCAATGACGGGTCGATGGATTACTCCGATGATGTGCTTGCCACTTTCGACCTGGTCATTGCTTCCATCCACAGCAACCTGAAAATGCCACAGGATAAAGCGATGGCTCGCCTCCTTCGCGCGATAGGCAATCCTTACGTCACTATCCTTGGACACCTTACCGGTCGTCTCCTACTCTCCCGTCGTGGTTACCCCGTGGAC
Source organism: Chitinophagaceae bacterium (assembly GCA_004173355.1). Taxonomy (GTDB): domain Bacteria; phylum Bacteroidota; class Bacteroidia; order Chitinophagales; family Chitinophagaceae; genus JBEVJC01. The sequence goes on from SEAD01000076.1 coordinate 11,860, forward strand.
CATGAAGCCATCATTGAAGCCTGTGCAGCCAACAAAGTTGTGATCGAACTGAATGCGCACCCAAGGCGACTCGACATCGACTACAGCTGGATCCCGAAAGCAAGGAAAAAAGGGGTGCTGATCTCCATCGACCCGGATGCCCACGCACTGGAAGGATTCAATGACGTGAAATACGGCATACTCGCTGCACAGAAAGGCGGGCTGACGAAGGAAGGTAACCTCAGCAGTTTTTCTTTGAAGGAATTTGAAGCATTCCTGGCGGAACGTGCGGCTTTTAAAAAAATAAACTGATGGGATAAAGCGCTATGTCCAGGACAAGACTAAAAATCCGGATCAGTACGCCAGCGGAAGCTCCACATGGAAAGTAGTACCGATACCTGTTTCGGTTTCAAACCAGATTTTGCCCTTTGCCTGTTCAACGATGCTTTTGCACATCGCAAGGCCAAGACCGGTACCGGAAGATTTCGTAGTGAAATTAGGCATGAATATGCGCGAACGCATTTCATCAGGGATACCCTCCCCGTTGTCCCTCACACTGATGCGCACACCAGTTTCTATCAATTCTTCCGACACAATGATATGACAGGAGTCGGGCGGGCAGGCCTGTACCGCATTGGCAAAAAGATTGGTAAACAGCCGGTTCATCTGCGTTTTATCGGCATGCACCACGATCTTGGCGGCAACCGGCTCCCAGTCGAACCGGATATTTTCATTGGAAGAATACAGCTCCTGCAAGGAGCGGAGCACATCATGCAGGTCAAATTCCTCGGCATTGGTATAACTGATATTGGCAAACTGTGAGAAGTCGGCCGCGATCTTCGACAGGTGGTCGATCTGTTCGACCAGCGTACGCGCAGTATTGCCGGACAACTCCTTCACATTCGGGTGGTCGCTGGCAATGGCTTTCTGCAGGTACTGCATACTGAGCTTCATCGGCGTAAGCGGATTCTTGATTTCATGTGCTACCTGACGCGCCATCTCCCGCCATGCACCCTCCCGTTCGGTTTTCGCCAGCGCAGCAGCACTCTCGCCAAGTTTGGCCACCATCTTGTTGTATTCGGTCACCAGGTCCCCGATCTCATCATCCCGGTTCCATTCAATCTCCTCATTCAGCCTCCCGAGGTTCACTTCCTTCATCTTGCTGCTGATGATGGAAAACGAACGGGTAATCCTGTTGGTAATAAACAATGCGATCAGACCCGCTACCAGCAGGATAAATGCATTCAGGTTAATGATCGTCACGATAAAGTTGGATATCTCCTGGTTCAGTTCCGGCTGTGAGGTGAAATAGGGAATACTCAGGTACGCATACACGCGCCCTTCCTCATCCCGCACCGGCGCGTAAATACTGAGGTACGAAAGGTTCGCAATATTCTCCTGCTGTACATGCTCCACCTGGTTGAGCCGGCTGAGGTGATAAAAGGCCTGTGGCTCCATTTTTTCGCTGAGTACACCCTTGGTGTACACATTGGCCTCCGAGCTCACTTTCAGGTCGCCATTGAGGTCGTATACGTTCACATCCACACCATGGATGTCTGACACTTCATCCACCAGGCCCTGCAGCGAATAGTTCGCCACCGAATCGGTGAGTGACAGCAGGGTATCCCCAACCGTCTCTTCATCGATAATCCTTTTCTCCATTTCATTGACCATGATCTTCATGGTGCGGCTGAGGCGATCGCTGTTGTTCCGGTTATACCGCGCCTTGAAGAAGTTGATGGTGGCGATACCAATAATGATAAAGGAAAATATACTGATAAATATAATCGTGCTGTGCACCTGGTTCCGGATATTGAAATGGAAGAAACGTTTGAAACCGGGAAGGTCATGCGTTGCGCGGATCCCGAGCGACAACACCTGCACCAGGAAGACCAGGAATATAAACGAACAGAAGATATAGGAAAACAGGGTGATCGACTCAATGGCAGTATCCTGTTTCCGCGCCATCACCACTACCCTGTCCTTGCCCGCATGATACCAGAGCTCATCGTATGCACCATTGGTTTTCCTGGAAAACTCATTGGCGACGGCAAACTTCTTTGTATCCAGCCGGGTGGAGAAGGGATACTTGTTGGACATATTGATCAGCCGCCCATGACTGTATACGGCAAATGAGTATATCGGCGAGTTCTCGGGATCATTCTTTTTGTACTGTTTGAACAGCTCGGGGAAAAGTGCATCACTGCTGTATTTCTTTGGATTCGATATCACAAAGAAGTACCCAAGCCTCGCCCCTGCCGAGTCCTGCAGGATGCGCTGGGTGATGTAGGTGAATTTATCAAACGCCGTCTCATAGTAATACAGGTCTGGCGTGCCGGTCACCCGCGCCTGCTGTTTTACAATCGTATTGAGTGCCTCGTAGGTAGTAGGGTCTTCATTGTAGAGCGGACGGTAAGTGGAATCGAACACATACAATTTTGTATCGTACTTGTTGAGGTAACCACTATAATTATCAGTCAGGATACTGTCGCGCAGGTGCCCGTTGCTGGTACTGTCCTTGAAGCGGCCGAAATTTTCCGAAAGGAAATCATTGTCGAGATACTTCAGTGCGATATTCATCAGCCGCTCGCTGCCGGGGTCAGCCTGGAATGCAAGCTTCTCCGCATAGAACTGCCGTTTTTCCCATTCCTTTTTCCTGTTCTGGTCAACCATGATCGCCGCAATAGACACGGAGAAAATAAAAATCCAGAAAAGAACTCCCGCCACGTTGATCCGGAAGCGGTTGAGGATAAGGCCCTCGCGGCTGACCAGCCAGGTATAACCCAGCAGCCAGACCAGTACCGGGATAAAGAACAACACCCGCGGATCACCACTTTTTGCAGTGAGATAGACCAGGCCGGAAAAGGAAATAATAAAATAAACCAGCCAGGTCCGGTCTTTCAGCATCGGGAAGATGATACGGAAAAGCAACTGCGTAAAATAGTAATAGGATAAGGTCAGTGTGGCCAGTACGATAAAACCTACTACAGTAAACCGGTCGAGACTGAAAAAGTTGGTGACGTCAAATGAGATCTTGGAATCCGCCACAATACTCCGGATCGTGGTGGCCAGTACAAATGTGGAATAAATCAGCAGGCAGACCGACAGCAGGCCGGCCGTCCATTTCATCCAGTCCGGCAGGCTGTTGAGCCTGTTCTGCATCCGCTGGATCCGGAACCAGGTAAACAGGACCATCCAGCAGAACAGCGCCGAGTTGAGCATCAGGTCACCCAATGACGGATGGATCACACTCGACCCATAAATCGAGGGATCAAAGAGTTCAAACTGACGCAGGTTCAGGATCGGCGGGAATATGTAAATCACCAGCCGTAATACGATCAGCGTAATACCAAGGAAAGCCACTCCCTTCCAGACCCGCCTGTCGGCAAGCGTTTCAGCGATCAGCTGGATCAGGAACAGCATCAGCAGCACACCACCCGTGCGTAGGAAAATGGTCAGCAGGCTATTGTAGGGCACCGCCCCCGATGCTTTTTTATCAAGGAAAAAAAGGGTCTTGCCCACTATGGATTTCACCGGGAATTCCGTGATGTGGTCACTGAGCACGACGCGTTTGTCCGCATCATCACTGTATACAAACCGGTCGGGCAGGTATTCGGTCTCGAGGAAAAACTCCGAACGCACGGGAATCAGTCCATACACCATGATCGTGTGCTGTCCGACAACCATCGAGCGTTTTACCATCAGGTAATACCCGTTTTCCAGTTTGGCGAAATCCTCGAAGTCGCCCATTGCATAGGTGGATTCCGGCGGCACAGCCAGCTGGGTATTCCAGAAATTCATGGAGAGGGTGCCGGAATTGTTCACTGTGTAAATGAACACACCATACCGTTTGCCGGTCATCCGGTTAAAATCGGCGGATGATTCCCGGTCTTCCACCAGCTTCCGCAGCAGCGAGGTATCCGCCAGTACCTGGTTGAAATCCGCCTGCTCGGCATGGATATATTTTTCAGCACTGATGACTTCCTCGGCTACCGAGGAGCGGTCTGAGTAAAGTTTATTGTAAACAAATGAAAGGGTAAACAAAACCGCCGAAGCGATCAGCAATCCAATCTTCCAGGTAAGGCTATTTCTGATGATGGGATTCACTGATCCGGGTGTCTTTTAATCCTGTTCCAGATGGCATCCATTTCTTCAAGGGACATGGAAGCCATGTCCTTTCCTTCTTCGGAAGCAATCTTTTCCATGCGGGTGAAGCGGTGGATGAACTTTTTATTGGTGCGCTCAAGCGCGTTTTCGGCGTCCACCTGCAAAAACCGTGCGTAATTGACCAGCGAGAAAAGCAGGTCGCCGAACTCCTCTTCCACTTTGTCCGGCTGGTCCGTATCCACCACCTCCATCAACTCCTGGGTTTCCTCCTCGACCTTTTCCCAGACCTGCTCCTTGTTATCCCACTCAAAGCCAGTCTGGCGGGCCTTTTCCTGCAGGCGCATGGCCTTGACCATAGCGGGGAGCGACCGTGGCACGCCGGCCAGAACGGATGTCTTGCCCTCTTTCAGTTTCAGCTTTTCCCAGTTCCGTTCCACATCCTGCTCGTTATTTACCTTCACATCCCCGTAGATATGCGGATGCCGGCTGATCAGTTTCTCACAGATTCCTGTAATCACCTCTTCAAGGGTAAACTGCCCTTGCTCCGTACCTATTTTTGTGTAGAAAACCAGGTGCAGCATCAGGTCGCCCAATTCTTCCCGGATGCCTTTCCAGTCGCCGTCTGTAATGGCGTCCGTGAGTTCAAACGTCTCCTCAATTGTCAGCTGCCGGAGTGTCTGGATCGTCTGTTTCCTGTCCCATGGGCATTTTTCCCGGAGTTCCTCCATAATACCCACCAATCGCTCAAATGCTTGTCCCGCTCCGGTCATAACTTATGTTTTTATACCTGGAATAATGCATACCCCCCGAATATCGCAAACAGGAATGTCAGGCTCACGATACACAGGAAATTAAAGAGTATGAATTTCAAAATTGTTTTGCCCCAGCCCTGGCCGTAATAATTACGGAAAGCTTTCAGGGTATATCCGATGCCATACACGATCAGTGCGCCCAGCAGGAACGATGACCCCCAGAAAGGGTATTCGTTGAGCACCATACATAAAAGCGTAAGGATAAATGTAAAAATATAGAGATGGATCAGGAAGATCGCATGGTCAGCAAAGAAGAATCGTTTGCGGCGGATATACACCAGGTAAAGGAAAAACGCATACAACGGCAGCGATACGAACAGGATGTACGGGATGGTATGCAGGAATTTATCTGCCAGGAGCGCCATCAGTTTTCCTTCCTCATCGGGATAACGGTCATTGATATCGAGTCCTTTCCTTATCAGCATCCGCGGAAGCCAGCCATCTTTTTGCGCTTTGGGGAGAACTGCCTGCACGGAATCATAGTCCGCAAGGTTCTTATAGTTACGGCCATTGAACATCTGGAAACTACGGCTCCCTGCTTTCTTTTTCTTTGCTGTTTTCTTTTCCTCCGCCGGTTCCCTTTCTGCACTATCCGCTGTGGCCCGGATGCTGTCACTTACCCCGCCATCATCGAACCGGTACACCGGCTGGTCAGCAGCCACCGTGTCAATGGTTTTTGCCGCATTACTTTTACCCTCTTCACTGAGGTCGGGGTAAAACCATTCCAGTGCATCCCGGATATCTGCTGAATCCTGCGCGGTATGCGCATCCTTATAGGCCTGTACCCCGTATTTGCGGACCTGGGTGTCGGCCCACTTGTTTCCCGATCCGTTCCGTCCGAAACTGTCTTCCTTTACTTTAAAAAAAGAGAAGAATACCAGGAAAAACACAGCCGATGTAAACACATACATCCGGACCGGATGCAGGAAACGCTGGCGCTTGCCTTCCATGTACAGTTTGCTCAGGTAACCGGGTTTGCTGGCGAGCGTGCCCACCGTCTTGAAAAATTTCCCGTCGAAGTGGGTGATATCACTGAAAAAATGATTGACCATCCCGAAGAAGGTCTCATGTGGTTCAGTATTCTCCTGGCCGCAATGCTGGCAATAATGCCCCTGTACGATCGTTCCACAATTAAGGCAATCCTTTTCCGTTCTATGCTTGCCGTGCGACATGTGTTTTTTTGCTAAAATAAGTACAATTCAAACTACTTTTGCGACCATAACCGTTGTATCCGCATGAAATATATCTTCTTTGCCCTTTTCTCACTCATTGTCCTTCATTCAGGGGCGCAGTATTATTACACTGACCTCGAAAATGCGCGGATCCTTTCAGCGCGGGCAAAAAGCCTTTTCACCGGAAAAGTAAAAACAATCACCGCCACCGGTTATGATCCACGTGGTGCAAAAACAACGGATTATAATGAGATCCAGGATGTGGATCCCGGCCAGCGCTCATTCAAGGTGAGCACCCGCAACGGCCTGCAGGTGTCAAGGGTGACCTACCAGTTTGATGAATTGTTCCGCCCGCTGACCGTGTCCGACAACTCAGCCGGTTTCTCCACTACCACCACTTATTCCTATAATGCATCGGGTAATATCACCAGTATCCGGACCAGCACCACCGATTCGCTGAATGATTTCAGTCGCGTGGAAGAGCACCAGTTTACCTGGAACAGCGCCGGGAAACCGGAAAAACTCTGGCGGATCCTGGACAACCGCGACAGTATCGAATATCGTTTCACACTCGATGAAAAAGGAAATGTTGGTGGCGAGCAGCTTTTCCGGCGCAACACCGGCTTTGATGAGATTTATTACTACTATGATGAGCAGAACCGTCTCACCGATGTGGTCCGTTATGATAAAAAGACCAAAAAGCTCCTGCCGGACTTTATGTTTGAGTACGATGAGAAGGGTAATGTGATCCAGCAGATCTCCACACTCTCGGCCGTTTCGAAATCATACCTGATCTGGCGATACCTGTTCAATGACAAGGGACTGAAGACAAAGGAAGCGCTGTATGATAAACAGAAAGAGCTGCAGGGAAGGATCGATTACACCTATGTTTTTTACCCCTGATCCCCCCATATCAGCCATTCACCGATTTCCGGTAAGCGGCTGTCCGCAGCGGCTTATCTTGCAGCAGCCATACCGGCCACCAATGAGATACGGCGATTAATGCCGGCTGCAACAGGATCACCTGCTGCCAGTTAAAACCGTTCCCCCGGGGACCCAACAACCGAATATGCGCAAAACCTTACTGCTGCTGTTACTCAGCGGTTTTTTCAACTTTGTCAGGGCACAGGAAAAATTCACTATCAGCGGTATCATCCGCTCAAAAGCAAAAGGCGAAACCCTGATCGGGGCATCAATCCGTTCGGGTGAAACGGGAACCTTCACCAATGAATATGGTTTCTACTCCCTCACCCTGCCAAAGGGTAAACACAACCTCGAGATCACTGCCGTCGGCCTGCTTACCAAAACGACGGACATCGACCTCAGTGCAGACACCCGCATCAACTTCCAGCTGGAGGATGAAGTAAAAGACCTCGAAGCAGTGGTGGTAAATTCCCAGCCCCGCGGACGCAGTATCAGCAGTGCACAGATGGGTGTGGAAAAACTCAGCACGAAGGATATTAAAAATATCCCGGTACTGCTGGGCGAAAGGGACGTGTTAAAAACCCTCCAGCTGCTGCCGGGTGTAAAATCAGCAGGTGATGGCAACAGCGGATTCTATGTCCGTGGCGGCGCCGGTGACCAGAACCTGATTCTGCTGGACGAGGCACCCGTATACAATGCCTCACACCTGCTGGGCTTCTTTTCCACCTTCAATTCCGAGGCCATCAAGGATATGACGGTATACAAGGGCGGGATGCCTGCACAATACGGCGGACGTTTGTCATCGGTACTCGATCTTAAAATGAACGACGGGAACAACCAGGACTTTGACGTAAGCGGCGGGCTGGGATTGATTTCAGCCAAACTGAACCTGGAGGGCCCTATCCAGAAAGATAAAAGTTCCTTCCTGCTGACCGGGCGCCGCACCTACGTTGATATGTTCCTCAAACTCTCCGGCGATTCCAACACGAGGAACAATACCCTTTACTTTTACGACCTCAACGCAAAACTTAATTACGAACTGGGTGATAAAGACCGCCTCTATCTTTCCGGGTATTTCGGAAAAGACGTACTGGGTGTGGGGGAAACATTCGGGATCGACTGGGGTAATTCAACCGGAACCCTGCGCTGGAACCACATCTACAGCAGCCGCCTGTTTTCCAACACCTCCCTGATCTTCAGCAATTACAACTATAAAATTTCCATCCGGAGTGGCGGTGATGATTTTGATATCCTTTCGAAAATCCAGGACTGGAACCTTAAACAGGAGTACCAGCTGAACGCGGGAAGCCGCAGCACGCTCCGCTTTGGTTTCAATACCATCGCCCATACCATCACACCGGGAGAAGTGAAAGCTTACTCATCCCAGAGCGTGAATTCATCGGCACTGCAGAAACGTTATTCCTGGGAAAATGCACTTTTCCTCAGCAATACCTGGAAAGCTTCTTCAAAAATCAATCTCACCTACGGACTGCGCCTGTCGGCGTTCAGCATCCTTGGCAAAGGGGATTACTACACACTCGACCAGCAGGGAATTGTGAATGATACGCTGAGTTATACAAGGGGGGAATTCGTAAAAACATATGTGAACCCCGAGCCAAGGGTAGCCGCCAGTTATGTATTCAACGCACGTACCTCAGTGAAAGCATCCTATGCACGGAATGTCCAGAACCTGCACCTCGTGTCTAATTCAACCTCCTCCAACCCGACGGATAAGTGGATCGCCAGCACCAACCTCATCAAACCGGAGATCAGTGACCAGGTATCGGTAGGGTACTATAAAGACCTTGCAGGCAACCGGTATGAATTCACGGTGGAATCGTATTACAAAACCATGCAGAACCAGATCGATTACCGCGACGGTGCTGACATCTTTGCAAACAATGATGCTATTGAACAACAACTGCTCTTTGGTAAGGGACGTGCCTATGGCATCGAATTCCTGATGCGCAAAAAAGCCGGGAAACTGACGGGATGGATCGGTTACACCCTTTCCAAAACGGAGAAAAAAATCAATGGCATCAACAGCGACCGGTGGTATAATGCAAGGCAGGACCGTACCCATGATGTGTCCGTGGTAGGTATGTACGAGCTGAATAAAAAGTGGAGCCTCTCGGCCACTTGGGTCTTTTATACCGGTGATGCTATTACATTCCCTGCGGGAAAATACCGGGTGGATGATCAGACGATTTTTTATTACACCGAACGGAATGCAGAACGTATGCCGGCCTACCACCGGCTCGACCTCGGCGCCACCTGCGTCCTGAAAAAAAAGAAGAACTGGAGTTCGGAGCTCAGCTTCAGCCTGTATAATGCCTACGGCCGCGAGAACGCGTACACCATCAATTTCCGTGACAACGAGGATGACCCGGATAAAACCGAAGCCGTGCGGTATGCTCTTTTTAAATTCATTCCTTCCATCTCCTACAACTTTAAATTCTGATCATGAAAAATTATATCCTGACAGGATTAATGGCAATCACTGCACTGACCCTGGTGTCCTGTGAAAAAGTGATCGATATCGACCTTAAATCAGCGGATAAAAAATTTGTTATCGAGGCTAACCTGAGCAACCAGGCAGGCAACTGCCGGGTGCTGCTTACCCGCACCAAG
>SEAD01000216.1 GCA_004173355.1 Chitinophagaceae bacterium
TCCCTGGATCAGCAACTGCTGGCTCTGGCTCTACAAAGGTGCCTGGCAGGAATGGGGCATCGAGGAAATTGAGATGGCGATCCCGATGAGTCCGGACCAGGTGATGAAAAAACGCCTTGGCATCTTCATCCACCAGTCGCAGAAAGACATGGTGCCCTTCCAGGGCAACGACAGCCGCGAGTTCTGGCAGCGGGCGGAGGAACGGAATGCAGCTACGGCGAAGTTGTATGCGGATCTGGGACTCACACACTACGCAGCGATGGAAGCATTTGTGAAGTGGGAGTATTGAAAATTTACTATAAGGAAACCCGCATCATCAGTTATGCGGTGTTTTCCCTTCCTGTTGTTTCTCTTCCGGCGTTGGCGCGAGTTGTTCTGCAATTTTCGGGGGGTGGTCAAGTTCGCTAAATTCGTTCATGTAAATATCAAACAGCACAATAACGTAGTTGACCAGCAGCGGCCCGAAGATCAACCCGATAAACCCGAACATCCCGAGACCGACAATCACACCCAGGATGGTGACTACGGGGTGTACGTCCCCCATCCTTTTCAGCAGGGTGATCCTTGCGATATAGTCGATGTTACCCACCACTACCACACTATACAATGTGAGTCCGGTAGCTTGCCAGGTATCCCCTACCGCAAACATATATGCCACCAGCGGCACCCAGACGATCATGGTCCCGACCACAGGGAAGAATGCAAATACACCCGTGAGGAATCCCCAGAGTGCAAATTCATTTACCCCGAAAATCCAGTAGCCCAGTAAAGCAACCAGTCCCTGGATGATGGAGATCAGCGGGATGCCCAGCGCATTGGCGCGAACCATCTTTTTTGTTTCAAACGCCAGTGTATTGATGTTTTCCTGTTTGAGCGGGATAATCCGGTTGAGCGTACGTTCGATCTGTGCACCATTGATCAGCATATGGAAGAGTACAAACAACATGATGGCGAGGTTGGTCACCACATTCGCCGTACTGTTGAGTACCGACGGGATAAATGCAGTCAGTTTGCTCAGCGAATTAGTCAGTGCCTGTTCGGAGAGGAACTGAAATCCCAGCCTGTCCTGGATCGTGTTGATCGAAGTTTTAACGGAATTGATCACGGAATTGGGATCAGCCAGGAACGCGTTGATTTTCGGGCTGATCAGTGTCACGGCAAGGAAGATTGGCAGTCCAAGTAAGACCGTGTAGTAAAGTATAAATAAACCCGCGGCCCTTCCCTTATTCCATTTCCGGTGATACACCAGCTGGAAGTAATTCGCCCGGCTGAGGATGTAAAATGTAAGTGCGCCCAGCAGACCCGGAAGGAAAAAACGGAGCTCAAATAATACGACGTACACCAGTAAGATCAGGAGGACTAAAAGCAGTACCTGTTTGATGCGGTTGTTAAAGCTGGGCATAAGCTAAGGTAAAGGTTTTAAGGGCTCAAAAAGGATGCTAATCTTGGCGCAATAATTTCAATACAGGTGCCATATACCTGTTAACCCGTATAAAACACAGCCACCCCGGAATATGCAAGCGATCAGACGCCGATACAAAAAAGCAACATCAACACGCAGAGGCAGGATTGTCCTGCTGAGTCTCCTGGTACTTGTCCTCGCTGCCGTTGCCGGTGGCATTGTGTACTGGAGCGTTTACAAAAAACAGATCATTCGCGAACAGCTGGAATCCGCGATCCGGAATAAAAGCAAAGGTCTTTACATTATTACGTACGACTCTCTCAAACTGGATGAGGTGGCAGGAAACCTTTCGGTCAGCAACTTCAGTATGGTATTCGACAGCGTGCGATTCCAAACCCTCGACAAAAGCAATGATGCACCCCCTACGCTCCTGAGGATTAAAATACCGGAAATCCGGGTCACTGGGGTTAAAACACCCCGTGCGCTGATTGAAAATGAAATCGTTGGAAGTACGCTTCTGTTAAGGGATCCGGAGATTGAGATCATTTATACCAACGCCGGTAAGGACTCGTTGAGGAGTACACCGACGCGTGAGGTGTACGACCAGATCCTGGGAAACCTCGACCTGATCAGGGTGGATTCAGTGATGATCACCGGGGCAAAAATCAGTACCCGGAATTTCAGGTCGGGCAAAAAAGGTATTGAGCTTGCCGGTACGGATATCCGGCTGTTTGATGTGGCGATCGACAGTGTTTCAAACCTTGACAGCAACCGCATCCTTTTTTCAAAAAAGATCGAGCTGGCCGTGGCTTCTGTCAGATGGGCTTCCGCCAACAAACTTTACAAATACGGGGCTGACAGCATCCGGCTGTTGTCTGATTCGAAAACAGTATCAGTGGGTAAGTTTTTTATCGAACCGCAACTGAATGAAGATGCATTTGTACATTCACTGCCGGTACAGGACGACCGTTTCGATTTTGATGTAAACGGGATCCGTATCTCCGGGATCAATTTCCTGGAATTATTCAATGAACATGTCATCGCAGATTCCGTGATCGTCCGCAATGGTAATTTCCGGATCTACCGTGACCTCAATATCAAACGGGATAAGAAAAACCGGGTGGGCACATATCCCCACCAGGCGATTGCAAAACTCAAACTTCCCGTGCAGGTCAGCCGGCTGATCGTACAGAATGCCTATGTCGAGTACAAGGAACGCGGAATGGTCTCCAAACAATCCGGCCGCGTGAAATTCTTCAATGCCAGGGCTGTGATCAGTAATATCACCAACGATAAGGCAGTGATTGCCAAAAACGGGATCATGACGCTCGACTTCCACGCCAGCCTGCTGAACAAGGCACCACTCACGACCAATTGGAAATTCTATCTAAACAGCAATCGCGGGAAGTTTACCGTGTCCGGCCATTTGGGACGGGTTGCCAACGCGGAGGACCTCAGTGTTCTCAGTGAGCCGATGGGACCTGCAAGGATCGAGGATGGGGATGTAAAAAGTCTCGATTTCAGTTTTACCGCAGACGATTACAACGCAAACGGGCAGGTTAAAATGATCTACGACGACCTGAAAGTGGCTATCCTTGACAGGGATGAGGACACAAAAAAACTGGAGAAAAAGAAACTGATCAGTTTTGTAGCCAATATCATTGTAAAAAAGTCGAACCCCTCGGGCAGGAAAGACGAGCCACGCGTCATACAGGTCACCAACCAGCGGGACCCAAACAGGTCCATGTTCCATTTTGCCTGGAAAACGCTTTTTAAAGGAATCAAAGAAAGCGCCGGGATAAAAAAATAATACGGTTAAGGAAATTTTGAGTGTTTAACCATTGACCATCGGGATGTTATCCCATCCTGCATTTTGTCCATGACACTTTCATGACAAATCATTTATGTCGTAGCCACTACCTACCGTAGGGGCTAACACTTATTGACATATGTCAAGGGAAACGTGTTTTTGTAGTAGATCGACTACAGGAACGAATCGTATTTTCCCGATATCTCCCACCGAAAAAGGGATATTAATTAATAAAAACGGCAGTTTTTGTAGTTGAAGAACGGATAAATGTTATTGGTAAACCCCTAGTCGAGTTTAAAGGGTAATGCTGAAACCCTTAGCCAGCAAAAATTAAAATTCCAAGTAAATCCCTGGTTGATAAAGGTTTAATAATCACTTAGGGGTAATCTCAAAAAATAATGGCTAAAATACTATGAGATAAAAGTATTTGTCCCTTCTTTTGTCCTCGCAATCGACCCTAACCCTAACAATCCGTATCATGAAAAGACTTTTACCCTCCTTCCTCCTGTTCATCCTTAGTGTAGTTTATACACAGGTTTCCGAAGCACAGACTACCGTAAATTCAAGCACAGGATATTCCGTTACATTGAATGTTCGCCCGGTTCGTATGATCGTTACCCAATACTGGAGCGGCGGTTATAACTACCAGATCGAAGTAGCCTACAATATTGCCTTCAGCGGCAACAATCGCCCTTCCAGCATGTATAATCTCCCTGGTGAAGTAGGTTGTGGTAACGAACGCGCAGGTTTCCAGCTTCCGACTTCAGGTTCTGGCAACGTGATGACTTACAACAAAACGGCAAGCGGTGACTACCGGAATGCATCCCTTGCAAACATGGGTTGTAACTCAGTTACCCTCACCACCGTTGATGGCCCCGGTATCAGCGTTTCAAACCTGGTGATCCAGCAGCCTGTTGTGCTTGGAGTGAAAATGGCTTCATTTTCAGCTTCGCTGAAATCAAATAAAGTAACGCTGGACTGGTCTACCGCTTCAGAGGAAAACAATAACTTCTTTACCATCGAACGTTCTGTAAATGGTAACACATGGTCAGCCATCAGCCAGGTAAAATCGTCGGGTAATGGATCAACAGTCAATTATTACAGCTACACGGACGCTTCACCTGCAATTGGTATTTCTTACTACCGGATCCGCCAGACTGACCTGGATGGCGGTTCGACCGTGTCAGAAGTAAAGACCGTAAACAATGCCGGCACTGCAAAAACGATCGGCCTCTACCCGGTTCCGAACAACGGCAACAACATCACCGTGACCGGTATCCGTGACTACAGCAATTTCCAGCTCGCGGTTATCGCCAGCAACGGAAACGCAATATACAATACCACACTTTCCGGCGCATCGGTTACCCTGCCTGAACTGGCAAAAGGATTCTACTTCATCCGCATCACCGACAAAATGAGCGGCGAAGTAAACAACATCCGTTACATCAGGAATTAATGAATTTTGAAATAGCTACTGGACGACAACTACCCTTCACCGGGTAGTTTTTTTTTGTCCTTCTGCCACTTATGACCAAAGATGCCATACTTCAGTCCGAAGCCGGCATTAAAGAGGTCAGTGAAGAAAATGGACCGGGAATTCCGGATATAACTCATCACATACCGGTCAGTAGTGCCCAGCTCATAATAGAATCCCAGACGGCGGTAGTAAGCTGCGCCACCCACCGAGATGCCCACGTGGGCAGCCGTAGGAAACCCGTAATAATTGAACGGGTAACGGTCCGGATCAAACAGGAAGTACTGCTTTCCGAATACATAGTTGACCAGGACGCCGGTTGTGAGCCAGTCGATCCGCAAATCCTTTCGCGGCTGGCGGGTGATGGCCACCCAGGTCAGTTTCGCCGTGGCAGAATGGATTTCAATCCCACCCACACTTTCTGGAACATAACCGTACAGGAATTCACCCTGGAAGCGGTGATTTTTGGTTTCATACCCAACCCCGGCCGAAAGAAAACCGATTGCTCCGGCAAACTGGAGCTGGACATGATCCGGAAGCAAAGGGGAATATTTTTTCGCAGGTTGCGACCATGCAGCTGAACCATGAACGCCCCGATTACGCCT
>SEAD01000362.1 GCA_004173355.1 Chitinophagaceae bacterium
AATTCAATTGTTGGTTCCTATTCCAATCTCTTTGATATTGTCCTTGAAGCTTCCATCATTGGTAGTGATACGGGCCTCAGGGGAGAGACCAGGCGGTTAAGTATTGGAGATAATACCAACATAGCGCTGGGATAATTTGCCAACTCATCTTTTTACACTCTCTTTGCTGCAGTAACAATCACTCACTGTTTGCAATGGATAAGTTTAGTAATCAAATCACATCACTGTTCAACATTGACTATCCCATCATCCAGGCTGGAATGATCTGGGCTAGCGGATGGAAACTGGCGTCTGCCGTTAGTAATGCAGGTGGATTGGGAATGCTAGGCAGCGGAAGTATGTATCCTGATGTCTTAAGAGAGCATATCCGTAAGTGCAGGTTGGCCACCAGCAGGCCCTATGCGGTGAATGTACCGCTGCTGTACGCAGATGTTGAGGCGCACATGGAGATCATTTTGGAGGAGACAGTTCCAATTGTCTTTACATCAGCCGGCAATCCAAAGACGTGGACGCAACAGTTGAAAGCGGCAGGCATTACCGTTGTGCATGTGGTGAGCAGCTCAAAGTTTGCAAAAAAGGCGGAAGAGGCGGGATGTGATGCCGTGGTGGCGGAAGGCTTTGAGGCGGGCGGACATAATGGTCGGGAGGAGACTACCAGTATGGTGCTGATACCGGCGGTTGTGGGCGCCGTGAAGATACCCGTGATTGCGGCAGGCGGGATTGCAACGGGCAGGCAGATGCTGGCAGCCATGACCCTGGGTGCCCAGGGGGTACAGATGGGTAGCCGTTTTGTGGCCAGTGAAGAGGCCTCCTCACATGCAGCTTTCAAAGAGGCGGTGATTAACGCACAGGAGGGTGATACTGCGCTCACCATGAAACAATTGACGCCTGTACGACTGATCAAAAATGAGTTCTACCAGCGGGTAGCCAAGGCGGAGGCCGATGGGGAGAATCCTGATCACCTGAAAGAGTTGCTGGGGCGGGGCCGGGCAAAAAAAGGCATGTTTGAGGGGAACCTGCAGGAGGGAGAGTTGGAAATTGGACAGGTAAGTGCATTACTGGATCGTATTTTACCGGCAGATAC
>SEAD01000363.1 GCA_004173355.1 Chitinophagaceae bacterium
GCTGTGCATGGATATTGTAATAACCCCGGTTGAACGGATTGTATAACCGGTGGAAACTCAGGTTGCCGTTCACATCCTTATTCCGCAGTCCGTAGGACACATTCGCCCAGATCTCCACACGCTTTTTGGATTTGTAATCTTTCAGGTACATCACCGAGGGACTGATCCGCGTGCCGCCGAAACCAAACAGGGAGATCGACGATAAAACTGAGGGCAGCATCCACATCCGTTCCTTCTCGCGACTGAACATGGGCTGCCCGGCATACACAATTTTGTTCCAGGTTACCTTATTGGTTCTCGCATCGATCGAATCGAGATAGGGTTTGCTGTTGACCACATTGTGGATACTGTCGCGGTACCGGATAAAACGTAGTTCCTTTTCCGTCAGCGGTTCCGTGCGTACTTCACTCCAGAACGATGAATCCCGGTTGTATGCTTCGGCTGACACCGAACTGATTTCGGGACCAAAGTAACCGGGGGCAAACTTTTGCTGCAATTCATAGTCGCGGTAGGCCAGTAAGGTCGACCCCGATTTTTTTCCCTTGTTTGTTTTGGAGAAATAAGTGAACTGCTGCCGCGTCAGCATCCATGCCTGTTGTTCCACGAAACCATAGTCCTGCTCAATTTCAAAATAATCATACTCCGGCAGGTGGTACACCGGCAATGTAAACAAGGTATGCAGCAATACCCAGCTGCTGTCTTCCACAATGATCTCCCCTTCCACGGTGGCATTACTGAGTTTACCCGGTTTAACGGATATGCGGTGCACCTTCCGCCCATTTACCATTTCCGTCTTCACCAGTCGCGTCCGGTAGGCAGCCAGTCCGCTGTAACTCACCGGCGACAGGAATGGTGTGGTGGATACCGCGGGTACACTAACCAGGTTATTGTAAAAATTAAAATCACCTTCCGTAGTGGAGAGGAAAAACAATCCGTCATAGTTGCCCCTCCGCGTCACCGCCATCCGTTCTTCCTTTGTACGTTTGGGAGAAAGGTAATCGTACTGCAGCAGGATCTCGGCCATGGCCATGCGTTGCAGGTCAGCATTCGGATTGGGGATCGTATCCCGCATGGCTGCCTTC
>SEAD01000364.1 GCA_004173355.1 Chitinophagaceae bacterium
TCGTCGGCCGCAACTGGGCGGCGCTGGCCAAGCTGCCATGGATATGGACGCCGCCCGAGTCTGCCCACAACCGCCTTCTCAGCAAGGTCTTCGCCAGCCACAAGGTCACACCGTACAAGGTCGCCCTGGTCGACCAGGAACCGTCGATGCTGGACCTGGTGAAATCCGGCGTCGGCCTCGCGCTGGTCAGGGAGTCGATTGCCTTGCGTGAAGCCCATGCGCACGGGTTGGCGATTGCCGACCAAGTCAGCGTGGCAACGGAATTAAGCTTTATCTGCCAGTCGAAACGGCGCCACGAGCCGCTGATCGAGGCCGCTTTCACCCTGTTGAAATCCGTCTGGGAACACTGAAAACTCCTTGTTTTTCATGGACTTGCGCTGTGGATAAACCTAGGGATATCCGCTTGCCAGCTTGTGCATAATGCTTGTTTACGCAACAACACTTTTTTTTGTCCAGAAGCTGTCACGTTAACATACAGCGTTTATCCACCATTTATCCGGCATGCAAGTCATTGAAATGATGACGATTTTCACGGTTGCACACAGTTTTTCAGGCCGGTTAACACTACTACTATGTATGTATACAGACTTTTAAAATAAAACCGGATTCATTTCACCAGCACCGAATACAGCGTTCCAAAAGACAAAAACATGCCAAAAAAAACCGTACGGTTGGGCATCATCAGTGCCCTGCAGGAAGAACAGGCAGGACTAATCGCCCAGATGCGCGATGTAAAAACTGTGACGCGCGGCAAACGCG
Source organism: Chitinophagaceae bacterium (assembly GCA_004173355.1). Lineage (GTDB taxonomy): Bacteria > Bacteroidota > Bacteroidia > Chitinophagales > Chitinophagaceae > JBEVJC01. The sequence goes on from SEAD01000364.1 coordinate 760, forward strand.
CGTACTTCCATGGAAATTTGTGGGGCATCGACTGCATCTGCGTATTGTCGAGACTGGGTAAAGTTGCCTCGGCTGCAACGGCAGCGACATTGATCGAGCGGTTTGACGTTTCGTCCATCCTGTTCACAGGCGTGGCCGGTTCGGCAGACCCGGAAGTCAGGGTCGGCGACATCGTCATTGCAGAAAATCTGGTCCAGCATGACATGGACACGCGACCGCTTTTTCCGCGTTTTGAAATCCCGCTGACCGGTCTGGCAAAATTTCCCGGCGATCGGCAATTAAGCCTTCAACTGGACATGGCAGCAGCGAAATTTCTTGAAAA
>SEAD01000217.1 GCA_004173355.1 Chitinophagaceae bacterium
GCCCGCACCCGCGCAGGGCGCAATCATGGTGGCTGCACGTATCGATGATGCCGCCACTCTTGAAAAATGTAAACCACTGGATCACGAAAACACCTCAGTTTGCGTAAAAGCCGAACGTGATTTCCTGCGCACGCTGCATGGTGGCTGTACCGCACCGGTGAGCGCATTGTGCCGGATCGAGGGCGGGGAGCTGGTGTTCCGCGGCCAGGTGTTGTCCACCGATGGCCGGCAGGAAATAAGTGCAGCGATGCAAACGCCGTTGTTCAAAGGGTACAGTCTCGGTGTGGATGCCGCACTGGATGTGCTGGACAGGGGTGGTGATAAACTGATGAAAGAGATCCGCAGCGAGATTGGAGCATAACATAACCATATTGTCAACCCGTGAACTGGACGAAGCCCAGGCCATACGCCTGCGGGAAAAAGGTTTCCGGTTCGACCAGGTTCCATTTATTGAAATGAAACCGCGCACAGGGGAAGGGCTTCGTAATGAATTGAAAGCACTCACGGGAAAACCACTGCTGGCGGTATTTACCAGCCGTGTCGGGGTGGCCGCCGTCACCGGACTACTTGATTCAGTACCCGGCCAGTGGCAGGTGGCCTGTATGGGCGGTGCCACACGTACAAATGCAGAAAGTTTTTTTGGCAGCGAAACGGTGGTACTGGAATCGGGTTCGGCAAAAGAACTGGGAGAAAAACTGCAGGCAATGGACAGCCCGTTGCCGGTGGTGTTTTTTGCCGGTAACCGGCGGCTCGATGAATTGCCGGCTTTACTGCAAAGCCATCCGGCGGGGTTCAGTGAAGTGACCGTGTATGATACGAATGAAACCCCGGTGAAACTGCAGCAGCCCTATGATGGAATACTTTTTTTCAGTCCCAGTGCTGCCCAGAGTTTTTTTTCGGTGAATGAAGCTGCCGCGGACACAGTGTTGTTCGCGATTGGCGACACCACAGCAGCGGCTATCCGTCAGTTATCCGCGAATAAAATAATCACGAGTCCGTTCCACTCACCTGCAAAAATGATCGAAGCCGTGCTTGGACATTTCGCCGGTGGGCAGCTGGATTAATAAACACAGCAGCGGGATAACCTGCTACACTATAAAAGGAAAATGTATGAATGATCTGTTGTTAAGGGCATTGAAAGGGGAAGAGCTGGAGAGGCCACCGGTATGGATGATGCGGCAGGCGGGACGATACCTCCCGGAGTATATGAAGATCCGCGAGAAGTATGGATTTTTTGAACGCTGCCAAACACCCGAACTGGCCTGTGAAATTACCATCCAACCCGTAGATATCGTCGGCGTGGATGCCGCTATCCTTTTTTCCGATATCCTCGTGGTGCCACAGGCAATGGGTCTGGAAGTACAGCTGATCGAAAGCAAGGGACCCGTGTTACCCGAACCAATAAAGACAAAAGAGGATCTCGGCCGCATCCGTGTACCGGATGTGAATGAAACATTGGGATATGTGTTTGATGCAATAAAACTGATCAAACAGGAACTGAATGATCGCGTACCGCTGATCGGGTTTGCGGGTGCCCCCTGGACGCTCCTCTGTTATATGGTGCAGGGAAAAGGCAGCAAGACGTTTGATGAAGCCAAGGCCTTCTGTTACACACAGCCTGAACTCGCCGGTACCGTGCTGCAGATGCTTACTGACACAACGATTGCCTACCTGAAACAACAGGCAAAGGCAGGTGCCGATGTGGTGCAGGTGTTTGACAGCTGGGGCGGACTGCTCAGTCCGGCAGACTTTGAAAAATACAGCCTGAAATATATCCGGCAGATCGTGGCTGCATTGAAAGATGAAGTGCCGGTAATCGTATTTGCAAAAGGTGCATGGTTTGCCCTGGAAGAGATTGCAGCTACAGGTGCACATGGCGCGGGTATCGACTGGTGTATCACCCCGCAGCGCGCAAGGCAGTATGCCGGCGCCGGGATAACCCTGCAGGGGAATTTTGATCCGGCCAAACTTTACCAGCCGATCCCGCAGATCAAAAAGGACGTGAACGATATGATCGACCAGTTCGGTACAAAAAATTATATCGCAAACCTGGGCCATGGTATTTTACCAACCGTTCCTGTGGATCATGCGCGGGCGTTTGTGGATGCGGTGAAGGAATACCGTAAAAAGTAAACATGCCTGCCGCCTGTGGGCGCATGAGTATATTCCGAAAAAGGTTCTGATTATGGGTGCAACGGAAATGACCGGTTTTAAAGCGCAATGGGTGCAGTTCATCGAAGACCTGCAGGATGCCATCTGTGCGGCCCTGGAAGCGCGCGACAGCAGGGCAAAGTTCCGCGAGGATAAATGGGAACGTCCCGGTGGTGGCGGTGGCCGTACCCGCGTGATCAGTGGGGGTGATACCTGGGAAAAAGGGGGTGTGAATATATCGTCTGTTCATGGTGAAGTAACGGACACCATGCGCAGGCAACTGCAGATCGATGGCCATACCTGGTTTGCAGCCGGGCTGAGTCTCGTGATCCACCCGCTGAATCCGTTTGTGCCGACCGTGCATTGCAACTACCGTATGTTTGAGCTGTATGATGCCAGCGGAGAAATGAGTGATCGCTGGTTTGGCGGTGGTACCGACCTTACACCCTATTATCTCTTCGAAGAGGATGTGAGACAGTTTCACGGTGTTTATAAAAAAGCCTGTGACGAAGCCGATCCCGGTTTTTACCCGCGGTTCAAAAAAGAATGTGATGACTATTTTGTCAACACACACCGCAATAATGAGCGCCGCGGGGTGGGTGGTATTTTTTATGACCACCAGCGGGCGGATGCGGTGCGGGATGAAGGATTTTGGCTGAAATTTGCGCAGGATTGCGGGTATGGGCTGATTGATTCCTACCTGCCCATTGCTGACCGGCGCCGGGACCTTCCCTGGACCGATGCAAACCGGTTCTGGCAGGAAATCCGCCGCGGACGTTATACCGAGTTCAACCTGGTGCATGACCGCGGGACGATCTTCGGGTTGAAAACAAATGGCCGCACGGAAAGTATCCTGATGAGCCTGCCACCCACGGTGCGTTTTGAATATGATTATAAACCCGAACCTGGTTCAGAAGAAGATAAACTCTGGAAGGCCTGTCTCTCACCCGTTGAGTGGCTCTGACTTTCCTCCAAATTACAGAAGTATGTATCTCCAGAAACGCAGCAGGATCCTTCGCGCCACACCGGCGATCCGCTCACTGGTAGCGGAAACCATCCTGCGTCCTTCCGATTTTATTGCGCCATTGTTTATTGATGAAGGCAAGGGGGTGAAGACAGAAATCTCCTCGATGAAGGGATATTACCGCATGAGTGTTGATCTCACCGTAGCCGAAGTAAAGGAGTTGTGGAGTGTGGGTGTGAAGTCGGTCCTGCTGTTTGTAAAAGCGGCCGACGATACCAAGGACAATACCGGCAGGGAAGCATGGAATCCCGACGGACTGATGCAACGTGCGATCAAAGCCATCCGGGATGCTGTACCGGAGATGTACGTGATGACCGATGTGGCGCTCGATCCCTATTCGAGCTATGGGCACGACGGGATTGTGGTTGATGGGGAGATCGTGAATGATGAAACCGTGGAGGCACTGGTGAAAATGAGTGTCAGCCATGCAAAGGCCGGTGCGCATATGGTTGCCCCGAGTGATATGATGGACGGACGTATTGGTGCGATCCGGAAAGGTTTGGAGGACAACGGATTTACCCGGACGGGGATCATGGCCTACAGTGCAAAGTATGCCAGTTGTTTTTATGGTCCGTTCCGCGATGCGCTGGATTCCGCACCTGGCTTTGGGGACAAAAAAACCTACCAGATGGATTATGCCAACCGCACCGAGGCCGTGAAGGAAGCATTGCAGGATGTGGAGGAAGGGGCAGATATCGTGATGGTGAAACCCGCGCTTTCCTATCTCGACATTATCCGCGATGTAAAGAATACGGTGCATGTGCCGGTCAGTGCCTATAATATCAGCGGGGAGTATGCGATGGTAAAAGCCGCGGCGGAGAAGGGATGGATTGACGAGAACAAGGCAATTATCGAAATGCTGACCTCTATGAAGCGGGCAGGTTCGGACCTGATCGCAACCTATTTTGCAAAAGATGCCGCGAGATTGATCGCGGGTTAACAAGACGGATATGGTTACAACTAAAAGTGCGCAGTTATTCAGGGATGCCCAGCGGTTTATCCCGGGTGGTGTCAACTCGCCCGTGCGGGCCTTCAAGGGCGTGGGCGGCACTCCATTGTTTATGGAACGTGCAAAGGGTGCCCACCTTTTTGATGAAGATGGAAATAAGTATATCGATTATATCAACAGCTGGGGACCGATGATCTGTGGCCATGGGTTTCAACCCGTGGTGAAAGCATTACGCGAACAGCTGGAGAAGGCCCTGAGTTTTGGCGCACCAACGGTGATGGAAACAGAAATGGCCGAACTGATTGTGCGGATGGTACCGGGTATTGATATGATCCGGATGGTAAACAGTGGCACCGAGGCATGTATGAGCGCGCTCCGGCTTGCAAGGGCGGTGACGGGTCGCAATAAGCTGATTAAATTTGAAGGCTGTTACCATGGTCACGCCGATCCTTTCCTTGTAAGTGCCGGCAGCGGACTAGCAACATTTAATATCCAGTCGGTACCCGGCGTCACTGCCGTTGTTGCGCAGGACACAATCGCCTGTCCGTACAATGATCTTGAAGCAGTGGAAAACGCAGTAGCGGCCAATAAGGGGGAGATTGCTGCAATCATTATTGAACCCATTGCCGGCAATATGGGCTGTGTGCCTCCCGCACCCGGCTTCCTGCATGCGCTGCGGAGTCTCTGCGACGCGGAAGGCATCCTGCTTATTTTTGATGAAGTGATGACCGGTTTCCGGCTTGCACCCGGTGGTGCGCAGGAAGTGACCGGTGTCCGTGCCGACATAGTGACTTTCGGCAAGATCATTGGCGGTGGATTACCGGTAGGCGCGTACGCGGCACGAAGGGAGATCATGGAGCAGGTTGCACCAGCCGGTAAGATGTACCAGGCAGGTACACTCACAAACTCAACGCAGGATGCAGGATACACATGGCTCAGGATGCAGGCTACACCTGGCCATCCAAGGCAGGCACTGTGCACTGGAGACCACTGGGAGGGTCGCAGACCGCAGGCTGGTAGGTGCACTGCTCTATGTACTGGCCATCAATGGACCAATATGCCTGCCCATCACTAGAACATGATTTGTCCATGAACTGATGGACCATCAGCACAGTACTCGCGATAGTACATCAGCACTTGGACAGTAT
>SEAD01000365.1 GCA_004173355.1 Chitinophagaceae bacterium
GCCCGGGTAGAACAGGCGTCCCGCCTGTCCCGCCGGGCATCCTGCCCGGTGCCGGAGCATCAGCCGCTTCCCCCTTCCCGGCAACGCCTGCGGCCAATCCCTCCAAATCTCCGGGCTCCACCCATCACCGCCGGAATCTTCCGCATTTTGAAAAGCCCTGGGCTGTCTATCACCTCATTTTCAAAACCCGCGACCATTTTGTCCTTTCCCGCGAAGCGCGGCAAATCACTCTCGACGCCCTTACCCATTTCCACAAAGACCGTTATGAACTGTTTGCGGCCTGTGTGATGCCGGATCACGTCCATGTTCTGCTGCAGCCCCGACCGAAGGAAAACGATGCTGACGGAAAGCCTGTCTTCTGGCCGCTCAGTGATTTGATGCACTCCATCAAATCGTTCACCTCCAAAGAGATCAATCAATTGGAGAACATCAAAGGTCGGTCCATTTGGCAGGAGGAAACCTTTGATCGGTTTATACGTTCGGACGCGGATTTGGAGGAGAAATTCCAGTATATCTGTGAAAATCCATGGACTGATGGTCTGGCAAAATCCGATGAGCAGTATCCCTTTATCTGGACGCCGGCATTGGGAGCTGCTCGCACAGGAGTGGAAGATGGAGGCAAGACGGATGGGCCTGCTGGAGATGCCGCTCTGGAAAAAACCGATTCTCCGGCACCGGGCAGGATGCCCGGCGGGACAGGCGGGACGCCTGTTCTACCCGTGCTGCATGCCTCCGGCATGATTACCGGTGATTTTGCTTTTAATTTGTACGATGAACAGGGCTTCCCCTATGATCTCACGGAACTCATGGCCCGCGAACATGGTCTGACTGTGGATAAAGAGCGCTTTGAGGAACTCATGGCGGAACAGCGCAAACGTTCTCAGGATGCTCAAAAAGGAAGAACACAAGTCATCAAACTTTCCGAAATCGAAACCAAGGAGCCCACCAACTTCCTCGGTTATGACAATACTGAGACCGAAGGGAGAGTCCTTGAAGTCGTGAATGTCGCGGACAAAACCGCCATCATTCTTGATGCCACCGCCTGTTATGCTGAAATGGGCGGACAGCTTGGCGA
>SEAD01000077.1 GCA_004173355.1 Chitinophagaceae bacterium
GGTCTTGATTTCGCCCTTGGCAACGGTACCATCGGGGATATGGATATTTTGCGGGTGGATATCTACATGGTCAAAGAGGTTGGTCCGCATAAAGCGGTCGTAGCTCTGCAGGGCTTCCTTGCTGATGGGATAGTACTCATCGAGGTTGAAGGTGACCACATTTTTGAAGGAAAGATTTTCTTCCCGGTGCAGGCGGACCAGTTCGGCATAGAGCGAACGCGGCGAGGAACCGGTGGCCAGTCCAAGGACACAGGGTTCGTTCCGGCTTTGTTTGTCGCGGATCAGTGCTGCCACCTGTGCCGCTACATAACGGGAGCCATCAGAAATGGTTGGAGCAATATGTACGGGGATTTTTTCGAAGCTGTCTGCGAGGTCCGTTTTTTTCTGCGTTGCCATGTCACCTTTTTTGGTTGACAAGGAAGTGTTTCATTTCCTAAAAATGTAACATCGCCAGGGCAAGAATTCCGAGTTTGCCAATCAGCTCACGAAGGTTTTTTACCGATTGGGAGAAGAGGTTGCGGGCGACCTGGTAGTTAATATTCATTACCTCGCTGATTTCCTCATACTTCAGCCCCTGGTAAATTTTAAGATAGATGATTTCTTTCTGCCGGTTGGGGAGCTGGTTGACTGCGTCGGTGATTGTGCGGTGCATTTCCGACTGGCTTTCCTGTTCCACAATGAAGTGGTCGTGGCTGATTACAAAACCGACATCATCGTGCAGTTCCCTTGCATCAGACGAAGGGACGGTTTTCCGGAAATGTTTGTATAGTTTGTATTTAAGGGCCTTGAGGAAGTAGGCACGGACGGACTGGATTTCCGGATTGGAACGGCTCTGCCAGAGTTCGATGAAGAGATCATGGATACTGTCTTCCAGCACTTCCTTATCGTCGCAGATCCTTGACCCGTAAAGGGTCAGCAGGGGGTAGTAGCGCCGGAAGAGCTCATCAAAAGCGTTTCCGTCCCCCTGTTTAAATGATGCCCATATGTCAATATCAGGCCGGTTGTCGTTCACAAAAGTTCTTTCGTTGTAAGCAGTGCAGTCAGGTTCAATTTACAATCCATTTCCCGGAAACCAAGATTTAATAAAAAGTTTTCAAAAAGATAATTACAAAAGAGCAGTAGTTGTCACTACCCTTTAAACCACGTGATTTTAAGACATGAATACTAATTTCCAGGAGGTTTCCGAAGTAACTGCCGATGAACGTTTCCTTTCCTGGTATTTCCGGGATAACCAGCCGCAGGGCCGGGAATGGAAAACGATGATGGATTCCGACCATAGCCTGTCTGAGCTCAGCCAGGAAGCATCCGAGTTCCTCGACCAGCTGCCAAGAAAGGAGATCCCCATGACCCGCCAGCAGGTGGAAGTCAGCCTTGCCGCATTACGGGCGAAACTCAATGCAGCCCCTGTGGTGACCATGCGCCCGCGCAGGACCTGGCTGAAAATTGCAGCCGCCGCCGCTGTACTCGCCATCGCTGGTTTCTTTGTTTTCCGCAACACTGAAGAACCCTGTAATATAAAGGCTGAATACGGCCAGTTATCCACCAACCAGTTGCCGGATGGTTCAACACTGATCCTGAATGCAAACAGTACCGCCAGCCTGAGCACTGACTGGAAAGGCAAAAATGACCGCGAGGTCTGGCTGGAAGGGGAAGGTTTTTTCAAGGTGGCTAAAACGCCGGAGAAAAAACGCTTCATCGTTCACACCGGCAACCTGGATGTGATTGTGACCGGCACCCAGTTTAACGTAAGCAACCGCGATAAACGCACCACGGTATTGCTGACCGAAGGAAGCGTAACCATCCGTACAAAAGATGGCCGCGAGGTGAAAATGAAACCAGGTGATTTTGTTGAAATGACGAACGAGCAGCTTGTTCCCCCAAGGACAGTGATCGAAGACAATATACTTGCCTGGAAGGACAACCGCATGGGCTTCGACAGCACGTCCATGGAAGATGTAGCCCGCATTATCCGTAACCACTACGGGGTAAAGGTTGTACTGGGTGATGACAGTGTGCGGAGTCAATCCGTAACCGGTGTCATGAAGAATAACAACCTGGACGAATTACTCAAAGCCATCGAAATGACCGTCGGGGTCACCATCACCAGAACCAACGACCAGATCACTATTTCCAGCAATATGCAATAACGCCTAATACATTTTAAACACTGCATGTATGAGACAGACTAATTCACGATGGTATCTCCGCCTGGGGATACCCGCAGCAATGCTATTGCTTGCACCGTGCACCTACGGACAGAACGGTTACTCTTACGCATCGAACAGGACCACGGTGCGGGGCGGTATTCCGGGCACGGGCAACCAGGACGAAAGCAAGCAATCCCTTATCACCGTTCTCAGGGACCTGAACCGCAAAAAGAATGTGTATTTCCTTTTCTCTGAAAAAAATATCAGCGAAAAACAGGTGAACACTCCAAAGGACCTGCAGGTTTCGGTAGAGAAAATACTGGACCAGGTACTGGAGAACACCGGTCTTAAATTCAAAAAGGTATCCGACGATACTTTTGTGATCCTTCCAAACGGATCAAAAGTCCCGCAGAAAAATTATGTTCCCGCGGAAATTGATAACCTCGGTACACAGGCGTCCCGTTTTATCCCGATCACCGGTGTGATCAAAGACAAAAACGGTATCGCCCTCGCAGGTGTCAGCGTTTCGATCAGGGGAAGCAATAAAGGAACAACTACAAACACAAAGGGTGAATTCAGCATCGATGCCAGTAAAGGTGATGTGCTGGTGTTCAGTTCAGTTGGTTATGCAGTATCGAGCGTCACAGTCGGGGACAACACCAGTGTGTCGGTTGAACTCGACCTGGTGGACCAGCAGATGAGTGAAGTGGTGGTCACAGCGCTTGGCGTAAAAAAAGAACGTAAAGCACTTGGCTACTCAGTTACGGAAGTAAAAGGATCCGAACTGACCCGTGCCCGTGAGACCAACGTAGGTAACTCACTGGTGGGTAAGATCGCCGGGGTGAACGTAAACTCCACATCGGGCGGCCCGGGTTCCTCCACCAATATCACCATCCGCGGGGTATCCAGCCTGAGTGGTAACAACCAGCCACTCTATGTGGTAAATGGTGTACCGATGACTAACCAGGCTGCCGACGGAAATAACCTCCAGAACGCAGGTGGTCAGTATTACAACTCGGTTGACTATGGTGACGGTATCGGTAATATCAACCCGGATGATATCGAAACAATCTCCGTCCTCAAAGGTGCCGCTGCATCCGCACTCTATGGCTCGCGTGCAAAAGGTGGTGTGATCCTGATCACCACCAAAAACGGCAGCGGTAAAGGAACTATCGAATTCAACTCCAACCTGGTGTTTGATGATGTGATCGACCTGACCGACTGGCAGTATGAATATGGAAATGGCGCAAACGGTGTGAAACCGTCCACTGCCACCGCTGCTTTTGATGCGGGTAACTCCAGCTGGGGTGCACGTCTCGATGGCTCAAGCGTAGTGCAGTTTGATGGTGTATCCCGTCCATACTCCGCACAGAAAGGGAATCTCGGACGCTTCTACCGCATGGGTAATACCTTCACCAACAACGTGGCTTTTGGTAAAGCCTTCGAGGGTGGTAATGTACGCTTCGGATATACCAACCTGTCCAACTCCTCTATCCTCCCGAACTCGGGACTGGACCGGAACACCTTCAACTTCTCTACCCTGTTCCATATCAACAAACGCCTCACGGTTGATGTACGTGCAAACTACGTGACAGACAGGGCCAAGAACCGGGCGATCCTCGGTGATGGTGCGGGTAATGCCAATTTCCAGGCAATGTTCCTCCCGACGAGCCTGAATGTGGAAACACTGAAACCAGGATACAAACCAAACGGGGATGAAATCCTGTTTACCAATAACAACTACGCGACCAACCCTTACTTTGCAACCAGCAGTTTTATCAACAATACCCGGCGCAACCGGATCATTGCATCCACTACGCTGAAGTATACATTTGACAATGGACTGTATGTACAGGGTCGTGCCGGACAGGATTATTACTACGACCGCTACACGGGTGTGGTTCCAAATGGCGCAGGGTATTATGCACAGGCTTTCCGGAATATCACCGAGTCGTTCACGAGGGTGTCTGAATTCAACACGGATATCCTTATCGGCAAAAACTTCCGGGTTAACGACGACTTCAACATCACGGCCAATGTGGGTTCCAACCTGATGAAGTCAAGAGTGGAAGGCACCACGGAAGGTGGTACCAGCTTCGCCGTTCCATTTGTATACACCATCCTGAATGCGAAAAACAAATCAATAGAGTACATAGACAAGCGCCGCGAAATACAGTCGGTATATGCCACGCTTGATCTCGACTACAAAGGTTTCCTTTACCTGAACGCTTCCGGTCGTAACGACTGGTTCTCGACCCTGGCGCCTTCAACTGATGTGGATATTTTCTATCCTTCAGTCAGTGGTTCGTTTATATTCTCTGAATTTGTAAAAGCACCGTTCCTGAATTTTGGTAAACTCCGTGTGGGTTGGGCCAATGTGGGTGGTGGCGCGGATGATCCCTACCAGACCCTGCTGAACTATGGCCTGTTCCCGCAGCAGCTGAATGGCCTGCCGCTGGGTAATATCACCAACAGTTCCATCCCGAACAGCAAACTCAAACCACTGAACGCCCGTGAAATCGAAATCGGTACTGAGCTGAGACTCTTCGACAGCCGCGTGTCAGTGGATGTGGCCTGGTACAGCAAGAAAATCGAAAATGATATCCTTGTTGCCCCTGCAAGTAACACCTCCGGTTACACTGGTGTGGTGCTGAATATCGGTGAACTGCAGAACAAAGGGGTGGAAGCACTCGTGAATGTGCAGGTGCTGCCCAAAACGGCAACGCTGGGCTGGTCAACCTCAATCAACGGTACAGTCAATAATAACGAGGTGACCAAACTGACCGAAGGACAATCACTGCTGGGTATCGGAACATCCCGCACAGGTTTTGGTTTCACCCGCCACATCGTAGGCGAGGCAGCCAACCAGGTGATGGCTTTCGACTATGAATATGATGCAACCGGCAAAGTGGTACTCGGCGCAAACGGCGTACCGGTACAGGGCGACCTCAAAGCATACGGATCCGCCTACCACAAATACACTGCGGGATGGAACAACGAATTCAGTTTTGGTAACCTGAACGTCAGCTTCCTGATCGATGGTAAGTTTGGTGGTAAAGTATTCTCCGCAACGGATTACTACGGGTATTTCTTCGGCCTTCACAAAAACACACTGGTGGGTCGTGAAACCAATTTCAACCCCGATCCTGCAGCTACCCCAACCACGGCCCAGGCGTATTATTCACAGCTGGCAGGCAACGTATCCAAGATGTTTGTATACGATGCAAGCTTCATCAAATTCCGCCAGCTGATGATTGGTTATAACCTGCCACCGAAGTGGTTTGGCAACAAGATCCAGGCGGCAAATATATCGCTCGTGGGACGTAACCTCTTCTTCATTATGAGGAAGACCGACAATATCGATCCTGAAGCAAGTTACTCTGGTTACGCACAGGGTCTTGAGCTCGGTGGTGTGCCACCAACCAGGAGTTATGGTTTCAACTTAAACCTTAAATTCTGATCTGTCCAACCTTAAAACTGCGACTAATGAAAAATACAATCATAAAAGCACTTGGAATCTGTACGGCAACGGTCCTGCTCGGTACCGGATGTACAAAGGATTTCGACAAACTCAACACCGACCCCACGGCATACAACCCGACTAACTTTGAACCGAACTACCTGCTCACCAGCGCACAGCTGGCCTACACGGGAAGCTTCGACTTCAGTTACGAGACCTGGAGGGGCAACCTGATCTATTCTTCCACACTGATGCAGCAACTCTCTACCGTAGTGGGTTACTGGGCGGGCGATAAATACCTGCTGAATGCGGACTATACCGCAGCCTACTGGCAGGTGTCTTACCCCGAACAGGTAAAACCGGTAAGCGACCTGATCAAACTCACCGAAGGCAGGGAGAATTATAAAAACCTCTACCAGATCGCAAGGATCACGCGTGCCATGATCATGCAGCGGATCACCGACCTTTATGGTGATGTTCCTTACTTTGATGCCGGTTATGGTTATTACAGCGGGGTGGTTTTCCCGACATATGACAAACAGGAACTCATCTACAAAGACATCATCAAGGAATACGAAGAAGCAGCTATCGCACTGGATGCCACGGCTGATAAACCTACAGGTGACGCGTTTTACGGTGGCCAGGCCGACCAGATCGGTAAATGGCAACGCCTGGCTTACAGCCTGATGCTTCGTGCAGGTATGCGCCTCAGTAAAATCGATGAGGCCACTGCACAGGCAACCGTGACCAAATGTATCGGCAAAACCATGACCAGTAATGCGGATAACGCGTTCCTGGTGCATGATGCCACCGGTGGACGTCCTACCGTTAACCGCAACTTCCAGGTACTTTTCGGATCACCGGAAAGGGATTATGTGAAATGGTCACAGAAACTGATCAATTTCCTCCAGTCAAACAATGATCCCCGCCTTGAGAAGATCGCGGTGGTGAATGCTACCTTCAATGCCGACTTCACAGCCATGACCGGTGGTACCTCCACGGCTGCATTGCAGAAAGGGATGCCAAACGGATACGACCTCAGCGGTGTTGTTGGAAGGGATATTTCATCCGCGCCCGGTTATACCTCGATGGCCGACTATTCCAGCCCGAGCCCGCTGCTCCGGAAACTGAATGCGCCGACATTCATCTTTACTTACGGACAAAGTGAACTGCTGTTTGCCGATGCCGCTGCCCGCTGGTCGCTCCCCGGACTCACCGCCGCCACCAACTACAATAATGGCGTAAAGGCAGCGATCACATATATGGCACCGTATGATGCAAACGCTGCAATCCCTGAAATCGCTGCTGATACCTACCTGCTGGCACATCCGTACAGCGCCGGTACCGGTCTGGATATGATCAACACGCAATATTATGCACTGACTGCCACTATGCTCGACTTCTACGATGGATGGAGCAACTGGAGGAGGACCAACCTACCCGCACTGACACCGGTGAACTATCCCGGCAACGTGACTGGTGGTACCGTGCCCCGCCGTTTCCCTTATCCATTGGGCGAAGCCAACAACAATCCGACGAACTATGCAGCCGCCAGTGCAGCTGTACCAGGCGGGGATGTGTTGTCCGGCCGGGTTTGGTGGGATAAACAATAATCACAAAACTCCTGACCTGTTTTTCGTAGCAAACAGTTCTCTTAAGCAGTTAGCAGTTTTGACAAGCCGGCCTGTTCCCAGGCCGGCTTCATTTTGTAATTTGCACATAACCATAAAAGAATCGATATGCGTTTCCTGAACACCCTGTTCTTTATCTGCCTGGCTCTGTGCCTACATGCACAACAGGTCAGCATCATCCCCGAACCGGTATCCCTGAAAGTAAATAAAGGGATTTTCGCGATCAGCAAATCCACCCCGCTGGTGGTAACCGACAAAGGCGATGAACTCTCCGCTGCATTCCTCAATGATTACCTCGAAACCATTTATGGTTTCCGGCTGGCTATTACCAGCAAGGCATCGCTGAAAGGGATTACACTGGTTACCCGGAAATTTGTGAAAGCACCGGATGCAGATTCCTATGAGCTGAAGAGCACCGCGACCGGTGTTAAAATAGAAGGTGATACGTATGCAGGTACCTTCCATGGTATCCAGACGCTGATCCAGCTCCTGCCCACCGTGAAACAAGCCACCCTCGCGATCCCGGCGGTGGAAATAAAGGATGCCCCACGTTTCGCTTACCGCGGGATGATGCTGGATGTATCGCGGCATTTTTTCCCGGTGCCCATGGTGAAAAAATTTATCGATTACCTCGCGCTTCACAAACTGAACCGCTTCCACTGGCATCTCACCGATGACCAGGGCTGGCGGATCGAAATAAAAAAATATCCACGCCTGACTGAAGTCGGGGGCTTTCGCAACGGCACCATCACCGGCAAACATCCCGGAACCGGGAATACCAATGAACGGTATGGCGGATTCTACACCCAGGAACAAATAAAGGAAGTAGTGAAATACGCTTCAGACCGTTTTGTGACGGTGGTTCCGGAGATAGAAATGCCGGGGCACGGAAGTGCGGCGATTGCTGCATACCCCGAACTGAGCTGCTTCCCTGAAGTGCCGACCATCCGCTATTTCCCGGCGAAAGGTACCTGGGGTGGTGACAGTACCGGCAAGCAGGTAATGCAGGCCTGGGGCGTACTCGATGATGTGTTCTGTGCCGGTAAGGAAAACACATTCACTTTCCTGCAGGATGTGCTGACGGAAGTCATCCCGCTTTTCCCGTCACAACTGATCCATGTGGGTGGCGATGAGTGCCCGAAGAAAAACTGGGAGAAATGTCCCAACTGCCAGAAGCGGATGAAAGAAAACAACCTGAAGGATGAGCATGAACTGCAGAGTTACTTTGTCCAGCGGATGGAAAAATTTATCAATTCGCATGGCCGCACGCTGATCGGCTGGGATGAAATCCTGGAAGGTGGTCTCGCGCCAAACGCCGTGGTAATGAGCTGGAGAGGGGAGAAAGGCGGGATCGAAGCAGCGAAACTCAAACACAAAGTGGTGATGACACCGACCACTTATTTTTATTTCGATTACAAACAGGTGGAAAAAGAAGATTCACTCACCATCGGTGGCAACCTGCCACTGGAGAAGGTATACAGCTATGAACCATATCCGGCTGAACTTACAGCGGATGAAGCAAAGCTGATTACCGGGGTGCAGGCCAACCTCTGGACGGAATACATCACGAAACCGGAAAAGATTGAATACATGGTCTTCCCGCGGATGGAAGCCCTGAGTGAGATTGCCTGGAGTGCAAAAGACAAAAAGAACTGGGCGAAGTTTGAGTCCAAGCTCCCCAAACAATACCAGCGCTATGATCTCTGGGGAGCCAACTATCACAAATACTACTATGACCTGAAGGTAAAAGGCACGGCTAAATAAGGCTCAGGCTTTAGTCCTTTCCTTGTGTAATTTCAGCAGGTGCTGGTATATTTTATTCTTCCGGGCTTTTTGCCAGGCGGCGTAAAAAATACCGGCACTTTCTGCTTTCTGTTTGTCCGGTTCGCGTGGCAATTCCACACGCCCGTGCGATCCACTTTGTCCCTTTTTGTCCTCAGGCACCGGACCATCGTACTTTTTTCCTGATGCATGGTTCGCATACCTCCGGCTCCGGGTATAACCCATCTGGAGGAATTTCCGGGCCATATCCATACCCACAAAATCGTCGCGGCGCATGTAGTCATGGAACATTTCGTAAATGGTATCGGCTGAAACCCTTGCCAGCTCAGGGGTTTTGAACTTCCAGTAGGGGAGGATCTCGGACTTGTACGGCTCTACCAGCAGCACGCCCTGTTCACCCAGGCCAGTCCGGTACAACTCAGGCTGCTCCCGCAGGTTGAGGTTTTTATAGTCGAGGGTGTAGTCAAATTTTGCAATGGGCATGAAAAAGCCCATCCGAAATCTGTGCCATTCCTGATGGGCCCGTCAGTTTTGTGGATCAGTCTGCCTTGTATGGACTAAGTCCGATTCGTTGTTTACTGGTATTCCCCGGTTGTGCAGGGTGGGAGGGCAGGTCGGGTGTACGCGGGTCGTTGTCCGTGCAATCGCCGCGAAGCATGCAGATTGCATACATCGTCAGGTCCAGGGTCATCCGCAGGTTTTTCCGGATCCAGGTCATCTGCCCCTTTTTATCCAGCGGATTCATTGCCGCTTTCAACCCGTCATGGATCCGCTTGTTCACCGCGGACTCCTCGATGTACTCATCCAGTTTCGGCGGGTTTTTTATGTCATTGTATTCGTCATAATACCCCTTGTATTCTTTGTATCGGCCTTCCCATTTCCTGTAATCCTTGTATCCCTGCTGCACATCCTGCCAGGTTGGCTCAGCGCCGGAGCCATACTCAGTAGCAATACCCGCATCAGGACCGTGGCCTGCCAGTGTTGCCACCGGTGCATTTTCCATGATACTCGCAATGTCGGCCATGTTCCCCCGGAAAAGCCAGTCGTTTACCGGCAGCTCGACCGACTGGCCTGCCGATGGACCAGTCAGTTTATAGGATTTTATTTTCCAGACAGGGATCTTCCGGCCATCCACCTGTAACATGTCCTGGCCCGCAGCATCGTTATAAGTAATGGCAACAGCATAGCCATCGAGACTGTATGAGCTGATACGGTTTTTTGAATCCCTTTTTATATCCGGTTTGGCGGGACGATACAATTCGATTTCAGTACGCGGATAGCCCTGTGGCGAAGCTTTGAGGTAAAAACCATCCCCGATATATGACCAGATCCCGGCATCGATAACCTTGCTGCCGAGGCCAAGCGGTGCGGCGCCTGTTTTCACGGCGATACTTTCGATCTCATCATATTTAGCCTGCGAATCCTGCATCTTCCGGCGCAGTGATTCATACGTATTAAGTGTTTCGCGGACATCGGCAGGCATGGTCTTGTTTGCCACCTGGCTCACATCCACTTGCATAGCAGCGATCTCGGCTTCGGTGAGCAGGGGCCTTACTTCCAGCTGGAATGCGGGCTGGTAATTACTGAATCGGGTACCCGACTCAATTCCCCAGATCAATTGCTGTACGTGTTGCTGCGGGATCTCCGGATGGATTGCCGACTTGGCGAGGATATGTTCCACCACTTTTGACTTCATCCCTTTCAGGTTGGCAATCTGGTAGCCATCACCTTTGGTAGGACCATACACACCCGCATGCAGGCAGTATGACCGGATGGTGGTTTTATAATACCCGGGCCGGAGGTTAAAACTACCGATCGTGTCGGCCACTTCACCTGCCAACAGGTCATCCGTCATCCAGGCAAATCCATACAGCGTGTCCTTGATGGAGGTAGTGATTGCCCCGCCTGGTTTCCAGGGGTCAGGACTCACCTTTGCCACGGCCTTTTTTGCCTTGCCAAGGGCATCACTTATTTTGAATTGCGCGTTGGAGCGGGAGATAGCCAGTGTAAAAAGGGAGAGGGCGAGATACTTACAGATAACATGACGAAAGGCCATAGTTCCGGGTTTTAGGTATATGCCCGCCCTTCGTCAAAAAATGTGCTAGTTCTTATATGAACCTGATTTATTTCGTGACCTCCTTCCATGCATCCGCGTTAACCGCGTTGACGCCATAATCCGTTATTTTTATCGTAGCGTTATTTTTCCCATCCGATTGTTTTTCGGTAAACGCGAGCCGGGCTCCCGCCACTT
This sequence comes from Chitinophagaceae bacterium, assembly GCA_004173355.1. GTDB lineage: Bacteria > Bacteroidota > Bacteroidia > Chitinophagales > Chitinophagaceae > JBEVJC01. The sequence continues at coordinate 11,272 of SEAD01000077.1, forward strand.
CACGGAAATCGGATGAGCGCACTTCAGAGGTTGAATTGTTTACCATTTTCTGTTCCTCCACGACCATAAACTTATCATTGGTAGTCAGCACGTGGTCTACACCATCGGCATTGTAACTGATGCTATACCCGTTACGGAGGGCTTCCACTTTTCCCGCCCTGAGTTTTGTTATGCGGGAAGATTGCAACAAGGCCAGACCGCTGTTAAAAGTGGATTTCATCTGCCGCACCCTTGCAGCATCCAGGTCAGACTTTTTCCCGGCAGTCCAGCTCCAGCCCTTATCCCCTTCCAGTTGCTCCACGGCCAGCAGTTTCCCATCGCGGAAGATTTCCGTCCGTGTCCATAGACGCCCGTAGTCAGTATAGGCAACAATATCCAGATCGTTCATCTTCGCTTTCACTTTTACGGTTCTGATGGCATCAATTGCATCCGCTCCATGGGCCTCACGGATTTTTCCCGCCAGTTCCGCTGCACTGAATGAAGCAGTCCCGGTTTCCTTTTCCTCCTTTTTCCGTTTCTTCTCCGCCACCTCTTCATCCGATTCACGGAAGAATATTTTCCCGTCCAGTACGGCCATCACAGTCTTTCCCGAGGTATTGATAAAAAAACTATGGGTCTCCGTTTTGCCATCCTTTTCCTTCATGGTCAGCACACCGTCTTTAAGTGTATAGGTGCCGCCTGTTTCCGGATCTTTCCGGTTTGTACCGCCACCGACGCCTTCACCGGCAATCACCACGCCACCATACCCATCACGGGTAAAACTGCCCTTGCCATCAAAATAGATATTCTGACCGCCGCTGGCACCTATATAATCAGTGCCCGTGCCCATGCCACCACTGCTGCTTGCATACGTGAACCTGTAGTTGCCGGGAGTGATCTTACTGTCCTCCATTTTTACAAGGATATGCCCTGAATGTGTCTGCAGGGTGCCATTCCCGTTGAGTTTGAACGTCTTTTTCTTTTCCCTGCCATCGTAACTCAGCTCGAGTTCGCTGCCCTTTTTTACATATTTGCCATCCACCCTTGTTTTCCAATCCGCCTCTTTCAGCTTCTCCGTAAAAGTGCCATCCTTCCGGAAAAGGATGGTGACGTCATCACGCAACATGCCACTGCCCATGGCTCCGATCGAGGTGGTGACCCCGGCGTATACGCCATCGACGCCCTGCGAGCTGCAGGACTGGATTAAAAAGGCGAGGGTGATGATCAGTAGCGACCGCATGGATTTAGCTGGCATATGGCGATTTTTAAAAGCTGATAAAATGGTTTTGTCAGGCAGGTTCTTTCCAGTCAGCATCGGTTACCGAATTGATTGATACATCCGTAACCTGAACCGATGTCCCGGTCTTTCCCTGAGTCATTTTTTCCGTGAAAGGTACCAGCAGTCCGCTGGTCTCCCTGAAGTCCGAAAACAATACTATTGCCATCTCACCATTGATCTTCCGTCCTTCACCAACAACACGATATTCAGGGTCAATCATCATCCCGAAATCAGTACCGTCAACTTTATAGGTAAGCACATAGGCTCCATCCGACTGGCTGACGGTGCCTGAACCGAGCTTCGATATCTGTGATGCTTTCAGTATATTAAACCCGGTGTTCAGTCCATCGCTGATTTCCTTTATCCGTGCAGCACCTAGTGCAGATTTTTTACCACGGGCCCAGGTCCACCCGCTATTCCCTTCCACCTGTTCCACGCCAACCAGTTTGCTGCCCTGGCGGAACTCGGTACGTGACCAGCCGCGGGATTGATCGGTAAAGACCACCACCTCCATGCCGCTGACTTTTCCGGTCATTTTCAATGTATTGATTTTGTCAATTGCGGCACCACCATGTTTTGCCTTCACTTTTGCTGCAAGCTCAGCGGCGCTGATCTCCGGCAGTTTCCCACTTTTTGTGTCGCTGTCCCGTTCACGTTTTCCCGCCGATGCATTTCCTTTCACTTCTTTTTCCGTGACATCTTTTTCACTCTCGCGAAAGAACAGGTCGCCGTTCATTACCACCATGATGCCCTCGCGATCGTCGCCGATAAAAAGGCTATGTTCTTCTGTTTTCCCGCTGGCATAACTGAGCGTCAGTGTCGCGTCTTTCTGCGAATAGGTGCCGGATGCATTGTTGTTGCGCGAACTCCCGCCACCAATATTATCACCCGATACCATCACGGTACCATAACCATCTTCATGGAAATTTCCCTTGCCATCGAAATAGATATTTTTCCCGCCACTGGCGCCCACATAGGGTACACCCGATACCCCGCCGCCGCTGCCGCTGGCGTACTGGAATTTGTAGGTTCCCACCGGTATTTTCCGGGTATCCATTTTCCGGAGGACATAACCGGTTGCCATTTTGAGGGTATTATTACTGTTGATGGTAATTTCGCGGTTAAGACTTTTTTTACCATAATCCAGGAAAAGTTTTGAGCCGCTCACGGTGTATTTGCCATCCACCCGGGTCTTCCAGTCGGGCTTATCCATCTCGTCGGAAAACGTGCCGTCGGATCGTATGTATAAGGTAATATCGTTGCGGTCCATCCCGCCGCCCATCAGCGGGCTGGGCATGAGTTCAACCCCGCACCATACGCCGGTGATGCCAGAAGATCCCTGGGAGTTGCAGGAAAACTGGAACATCGCGCAGACGATAAACAGTGGCAGGAAACGAAGACTTATCTTGTGCATGTTTAATGGTTTTTGGTGCTGAACTACAGGGCAGGAAAGAAAGCTGATGCAGCCAAAACAAGAATTCTGCCAGAACGGGTGCTTCAAACAAGGGTTCCGCAATTGTATTATTTATTTCACTTAACCTTCAGTCAATGTTAACAGAAAAGGGAAAGATGCTGCAGGGACTGCCCTACCAGGCGGGTGATCCCGAACTTGTTCGGGAACGTATGCTCGCCAAAAGGAAATGTTTCGACTACAATGCGATCCATCCTGACCAGTTTGATTCAGGAAAGGAAATCATCCGCGGGCTGTTTGGTGCCACGGGTGCCGCGTTCCATATTGAACCCATGCTCAAAGTCGATTATGGCTACAATATCAGCATCGGTGAAAACTTTTATGCCAACTACAATCTTGTAGTGCTCGATTGTGCACCGGTTACGATTGGTGACAATGTATTTATCGCGCCAAATGTATGTATCAGCACAGCAGGGCATCCGGTCCATTATAGTCCGAGGATCGCCGGATTCGAATACGCTTTCCCGATCAGCATCGGCCACAATGTATGGATCGGTGCGAATGTGGTGATTAATCCGGGAGTCACCATCGGTGAAAATACCGTAATCGGTTCCGGTGCAGTGGTTACAAGGGATATTCCACCAAACGTTGTAGCAGTAGGTACTCCCTGCCGTGTGATCAAAGAGATCACGGATGCCGACAGGGAATATTATTCCGGGAAAATGAAATTCCCTTTATAATCATTCAACCGGTACTACCGGGGCCACAGGTATACCGGTAGCGGCAGGGGCAGGAGCCGGGCGCTTGCGGCCAAGGAATACATTTTCGGCAACAAACCCGAAGTTGATCAGCAGGTTCTCGCGGTCAGTTCGCGAATACTTGTTGTACGTCACCGCACCACTCACGCTCAGCCAGCTTTTCAGCCGCAGCGACAAACCAGTGGTTGACCGGATGATATAATCTTTTGAATCGGAAAAAGATGGTTGCCAGAAATGCGAACCCTCAAGCGTTACCACATTACTGATCCGCAGTCGGTGTTTGACGCGGAGCGAATTCCGGATCGTTTCATAGGTCTCCTTACCGGCGTCAAGATTCAATTCGCTTGCCTCCAGCAGTACCCCGTCGCTGACCACCAGCTCAAACTTGTCGGTATTGGAAAAGTTATAACCAAGACCCACACCGGCCTGGAACTGGTAATCGATTTTGAGGGAGTAACTGCTGGTGAAATTGCCCAGCCCCCAGTAATATAATTTCTGTACATCCTTGAGTACATCAAAGTTCAGGGCCGAACTCACATCATTGTTGCTGAGACTGGAGCCCTGCCGCCCGTAAATCCACGAGCTGCCGCTGTTCAGGGCAAACTTCTTCCGGACTACTGACAATGCCAGCGAATTGTTGATCACAAAATTGCTGATATCATTGGTCCGGTTATAAATACCGGTAAGACCGTATCGCAACCGGTAACGCGTTGTATCACCTCCCTGGGCGAATCCTGCCATCGAAAAAAATACCAGTAAACACAGAAAGCAAAGAGTCTTCATCATCCATCACCGTTTTTGATCCGACGCAAAGATAATGAAGCCGTTTTTTTTACTCAATCAGTGGAAGTTGTACGGGAAATTGCCATTCAGGAAGCCTGGGCATACTCGGTGGGTGTTTTGCCAAACTGTTTTTTGAATTCCTGGGAGAAATATTTCCGGTCATTGTACCCGACAGAAAAAGCCACCTCATATACCGTCATCTGTTTTTCACTGAGCAGCTGCGCAGCGCGTTTAAGACGGATGGATTTGATAAAATCGTTGACCGACATATTGCTTACGGCTTTCATTTTTTTGTAGAGTACGGGTGTACTCATGGCAACTTTGCGGGACAACATTTCCACCCCGAAACCAGGATCGTCGATAAACTCTTCCACGATACTGATCACGTTCCGGAGAAATTCCTGTTCCACCGGATTAATGGCAGGCAACACAGGCCTGGCATCCGGTGCAACCGGTGTATAGGTCGTCACCTGGTTGAGGAAGACCTGCCGCAGTCGCTCGCGCGCAGCAAGCAGGTTGCGCACATTCAGTTCAAGGATCCGTGTACTGAAGGGTTTGGTCAGATACATATCCGCACCGGTTTCCAGCCCGCTGACCTGGTCGCTCTGGGTACTGCGTGCAGTGAGCAGGATCACGGGGATATGACTGGTACGGGGGTCTGTTTTTAATACACGGCACAGGTCAAATCCATCCATGCCGGGCATCATCACATCGCTGATAATAATATCGGGAATATTGTCAAATGCGATCTCCAGTGCGCGAAGCCCGTCCGGCGCCACTTCCACCTGGTAGCCATTACTGAATGTGTCACGGATCAGCGCGCGGAGTTCGACATTATCTTCAACTACCAATATGCCCGGCTTCACCCGCACGGTATCCGTACCCGGTTCCTGCGCCGGCTGCGGAGCCGGACTGGCAACGGGTTTGCCTTCCACCCGATGCTCTGTTGTTTTTCCTGTAGTGGTCAGGGCCGGACCAAAATGTTCGCGGCCTTTTGGGAGTGTAACGATAAAACTGGTGCGTCCTTCCCCTTGTCCCTGCGCAGGCTCGCTCTCCGCACGAAGTGAGCCATGATGCAGGTTGACGATATTCCTCGCCAGTGCCAGTCCGATCCCGTAACCCGTATTCTGGTGTCCGTGATCGGCTACCTGGAAAAAATTGGTGAAAATCCGGTCAATGTATTCAGGTGCGATCCCACGGCCATTATCGGTGACGGTGATCTCCACCGCTTTGTCCTGCTCGGTGACCTGCAGCCACACGCGGCCATGCCGGGGGGTAAACTTGATCGCATTGGTGAGCAGGTTGAAGAAAACCTTTTCCAGCTGCTCGCGGTCAAACCACAAGGTCAGCGGGCCTCCGTCATAGATAAACGAGGTGATGATATCCTTGCGGATCGACACATCCCGGAAACTATTGTATACATCTTCAAGGAACGGCACGATCTCCTGTTCGGTCACCTGCAGTTTGAGATTACCCGTCTCCGCCTTCCGGAAATCCATGAGCTCACTCACGAGCTTCAGCAGGCGGTTGGCATTTTGTTTCACCGCACCCAGCTGCTGGCGGTAAAACGGTGTTGTTTCCGCAGAGTCAAAAATGCGCTCCACCGGAGCCATGATCAGCGTAAGGTGCGTCCGGATCTCATGCGAGATATTGGTGAAAAAATTCAGTTTTACCTGGTGCAGTTCCTCTTCCTTTTTCAGCAATGCCCCAAGGATAAAATAACGGAGAACAAAAAACACCAGCGCACCAATGATAATGACGTATAATGTATACGCCCACCAGGTCAGCCAGAAGGGCGGCAGTACTTCGATCTCCATCTGCACGGTATCGGTCCATACGCCATCATTGTTTGCGCCCTTCAGCAGGAAGGTAAAACTTCCCGATGGCAGGTTGGCATAACTGGCAAGTGGTGTACTGGTATACACCCAGTCCTTGTCGTACCCTTCCAGCTTGTATGCATAGGTGTTCTTGTTGCTTTTGATAAAACTCAGCAGTGCGAATTCAATTGTGATCACATCCTGGTTATGCCTCAGCTTCAGTTCCCTGGTGGCTGATATACTTTGCTCCAGCAATGCAATCGAATCACCCACTTCCACCGGGTCGTTGAAAATACGGAGCCCGGTGAACACGATCGTGCCGGCACGCTGGTTGGATTTTATTTTTTCCGGGAAAAAATGGGTAAGCCCGTTGAACCCGCCGAAAAAAAATTCACCACGGCTGTCACGGAAATACGAATTATAGTTAAATGCATTTCCCGATAAACCATCACTCACGCTGAAAAGCTGCAGCTGGTCCTGTTCGGGATTGTATTTCAGCAGGCCGTTATCACTACTGAGCCAGAGGTTTCGCTGGTCATCCTCGAGTATGCCGAGGATATTGCGGTTGCCGATCTTCCCGGGCTGGTTGAAATAATCCAGTTTCTGTGACTGTTCATTGAAACGGGCGAGACCGCCTTGCTGGATGCCGGCCCAGACCTGCGAGCGGCTGTCGAGCCGGAGGCAGTTGACCAGGTCGCCGGAAACTTTATGGAATTGCTCATCCTGCAGGTAATACAAACCATCGGAACAGGCAATCCACATCCGTTTGCGGTCGTCTTCCATAAAACAGGTAGCCGTGCTGGCAAAGGGTGCTTTTTTTGTGAGGGCATTTTCGATTGGTGCCAGCCCCTGCGGGGTTTTGGAAAAAAGTTTGATGCCCAACGTACTTCCCACCCATAGCCGGCCTTTGCTGTCTTCGCAGATCGACAGGATCTCTTCATTCAACAGCACCGCATCATTTTCGCGGTACAGGAATTTGCGGAAGCTGCCCGTCTCCCGGTCATAGAGATTCAATCCGCCACCATGGGTGCCCGTCCAGATCTGTCCCTGCCAGTCGCGGTATACCACTTTTACAAGATTGGAACCAATTGAGCCGGGATCATTGGGATTGTTTTTAAACGACCTGAATTTTCCCGTGGTCCGGTCATAGTAATTCAGTCCGCCACCTTCCGTGCCGATCCATAAATTCTTTTTATCATCTTCCGTGATACTGCTGATCACATTGTTGTTGAGAAACTGCGGCTGGTCTTTTTTGCGGAGCACAGAAAATTGGGTGGTCAGTGCATAGGTACAGTTGACCCCGCCAAAATAGGTGCCCGCCCAGATATTCCCGCTGGCATCCTGGTAGAGACTGTGCACACTGTTCTGGCTGAGGCTTTCGGCATTGCTGTCATCCTGCTGGAACCGGAAAAGTGGTTGTCCCTGTTCATCCAGCACACTGATCCCTTCCTGCGTGCCCACCCAGATCCGGCCTTCTTTGTCGGATAATATCTTGCGGATATTGTTGTGCACGATGGATGCCGGACCCTGGACCACTTTGGTGAACTTACCGGTGCGTATATCAAACCTGTTCAACCCGTTCAGGTGCGTACCCACCCATACGCGACCCTGCCGGTCTTCTTCAATACTGGTGATAAAATCTGCACTCAGGCCACCCGGATCGCCACCACCGGCGTGGAAAATTTCATAACTGCTCCCGGGGATATTGATATTCCGGCGAAGCAATCCCTCCGTGGTTCCGATCCAGAGATAACCGTTGCGATCCTCAAAAATCGACCGGATGCTCCAGATCCCCGATGGTCCGGGTGCAGGGAGCGGCACGGGCCGGAGCGAATCTGTTTTCCCGCTCACCAGCTGGTACAACCCTTCGGTGGTGCCCACCCAGATACTGCCCCGCTTGTCTTCATATAAAGTATGGTAAGTGAGATTTTTTTTAACCGGTGATGCGATGCGTTGGAAGCGGTCCTGTGCCGGCAGGTATTTGTTTAAACCGTTATATGTGCCGATCCAGACGGTCTTCCGCGAATCGGTGAGAATGGAGAGCACGCTGTTGCCAGTGAGGGTGGTGCTGTCGCTGGCCCGCGACTGGTACACACGGAAGCGATAGCCGTCATACCGGTTGAGTCCGTTGGATGTACCAAACCACATAAATCCCTGGGCATCCTGTCCGATCGCGATAACAGCATTCTGCGACAGCCCGTCTTCCACCGTCAGGTGATGGAAAGAAAGCTGGCCCGAAACCGGCCCGGCTGCAAAAAGCAGCACAGCCAGCAGCCATATCATATGGAAAAATTTCGTTCGCATTTATCAGGCCTTGCAGTCAGGTTTGATAAATATATAAATGAAAATCAATTGCCTGCCTTCCATTTATGATATTCCCCCCAAATTTTTAAGATAACCCCCCGCGTCACGGATGCATACCCTTGATATTTGCAGTAGCCGGTCCCCCGATCTGTGGCTTTAATCTTATATTGGGGATGGGTTAAACTGATTGGGCGATGAAATTCAAGGTCAACAAATTCCTGCTTGCAGGTCTGGTAATTACATTGCTGGTGGTTATTCTCAGCAGCTCCCTTTTCGGGACGAGCCTCAGCATACCTGATGATGTCCGGCTGGCAATGGATAAACTGCCGGAACAACTGGATTACAACATCCATGTAAAAAAAATACTCTCTGATAAATGTTTTGCCTGTCACGGTCCGGATGCGGCCAAACAAAAAGGTGACCTGCGGCTGGATGTTGCGGAAGCAGCTTATTCCAAAGAAACCGAAAGCGGCCTGAAGGCCATCAGGGCCGGCAGCATTTCAAAAAGTGAAATTGCCCACCGCATCCTGAGCGAGGACAAGGATTATATGATGCCCACCCCGGCCTCACATCTTTCACTCTCCACCGATGAAAAGGCAACCCTGCTGAAATGGATCGGCCAGGGAGCGGAATACAAACCACACTGGGCATTTGTGGCACCGGTGAAACCTGCACTTCCCCCCGTGGAGCAGGAGGGATGGGCAAAAAATGAACTCGATCTTTTTGTCCTGAACCGGCTGGAAAAGGAAGGGCTCAAACCTTCACCCGAAGCGGACAAGGAAACACTGATCCGCCGCGTGGCCTTTGATATCACCGGATTACCACCAACGATCAGCGAGATCGATGCCTTTGTAAAGGATGTTTCGCCGGAGGCGTATGAAAAAATGCTGGACCGTTATCTCTCCTCGCCGCGTTACGGGGAGCGCATGGCGGCCTACTGGCTGGATGTGGCGCGGTTTGCCGACAGCCACGGTTACCTTGATGACAAACACCGTGATGCCACACCCTGGCGCGACTGGGTGATTGATGCCTACAATAAAAACCTGCCGTACGATAAATTCATCAGCTGGCAGCTGGCCGGCGACCTGATGCCCAATGCCACCCGTGAACAGGTGCTGGCCACGGGTTTCAACCGCAATACCAAACAGAATGAAGAAGCGGGGATCATTCCCGAAGAGTTCAGGGTGGAGTACAATGTGGACCGGACCAACACACTGGGTTCAGCGATCCTTGGACTGACAGTCGGTTGTGCAAAATGCCACGACCATAAATACGATCCCATCAGCCAGAAGGATTATTTTTCCATGTTCGCTTTTTTCAACAGCACATTTGAAAACGGCAGTGCCAACTATGGCGCCGAGGGGAATATCCTCGCCGGTCCCACGATTTTCCTGACATCACCGAAACAGGATGCGGAACTGGCATCGCTCACATCCCGGATCAAAGCAATGGAGTCGCAGCTCCGGACAGTTATATCGCAGGCACCGGAACAATCATTACAGTCCAAAGTAGTGGCGAAGCTTTCTTTTGAAAAAGTGGAAGAGATCAATACCTGGACCGATAAAAAATCCGAAACCGTTAAAGCGATCCGGAACCCGGTACAGCCGGGTCTTTCGGCCCGCGCCACCGCAGCCGGACTGGCAAAGGGTGTGGCGGGGAATGCATTAAAAGTGGGGGAGGACACACG
>SEAD01000366.1 GCA_004173355.1 Chitinophagaceae bacterium
CCTCAAGGAGCAGGGCTATTACACAGGTCTGATCTCGGCAAATATCTCCCAATCGATCACCATCGATTCGGTGCTGCTTGATATGGCCCGGGAGCCGTTTGGTTTTAAGTGCTACGCTACCCAGGTGCTGGTCAGGTCAACTTCCACGGTTTCAAGGAAACTTATCACCCGGGGCTATCTGAGGAACGTTTCAAGGTCGGACAATAATCCCCACGGGTTTCTGATCCAGCGCTGGGAAACCCTGCTGAACCAGGACATAACAAATCCTTAGCTCATGGGATGGTTCAGGTTATTTGGGAATGGAAAACAGGCAAAGCCCCTGGCTCCCCCACAGGAGAAAACTGCAGATAGGATAGCAGAAATGATCTTGGCGCTGCAAAGGCTCACAGCAGCAAAGCTGAATGCCCAGGCCCAAAAATTCGGAAAGAAGAATACACTGGTTTTATTTGGGGCTTTGCTTTTGGGCTTTGCTGCCTATCTGATCTACATCATTATTAACGCACTATTTTAATCGTCCAATTTTTAACAATCAATCAATTTTTTATGGAAACAAGAACAAGGGACAGAAGGAGGATCCTTCTGGTACTGCCCCTGCTGGTGGTGCCCTTTCTGGCGCTGGCCTTTTATGCCGGTGGAGGTGGAAGGGGTTCGGCGGATGAGGTAGCGGCCTCTACGGGGATCAATACCGCATTGCCCCATGCGGATTTTAAGACCGAGGACCCGGTGGATAAGATGGGCTTTTATGCCCGAGGAGAAAAGGATACGGCCAGTTCGGCTGGGATTTCAGGGATGGCCGGCAAGATGGGCTTTGGCGCAGGAGTGGCAGCAGATGAGCATACCGCTGAGATCAATGCCAAGCTGGCCGCATTGAACAAAGAGATCAATTCCCTGCCTGCTGATATTGGCGGAAGCAGAAGCTCCGCCTCTGGCCAAGCCCCAAAAAACAGTTCGGAAAATATCTCGGGCGATGTTGAACGGCTGGAAATGCTGATGCAGTCCATGAAGGCCGATAAGGCCGCAGATCCGGAGATGGAACAGATGAACAGCATGCTGGAAAAGCTGTTG
>SEAD01000218.1 GCA_004173355.1 Chitinophagaceae bacterium
ACCCCCAGCAGGAGTTTGTCTGCGTATTTTTTATTGGTGATGCCTGCCTCCACCTGTGCGCCGATTGACTGGTACGAATCATGGAAACGTTCCACTTCGCGTGCGGGTTGTTTCTGTCCGGTAGCCAGGTCGATTGGCTGCACACGGACTTTATAATTATTGTCGGAGAAATTATAAAACGCATTGGTGCGGACGGTAAATCCGCTCTTCGCGTTTGTGTAGGCATGATTCACCGAAGCTTTATGCGTATTGAACGAGCCATAACCATAGGATACGTCAAGGAAGTTGGGATTGGCGCGGGTGATGATATTCACTGCACCTCCGAGGGCATCGGCACCAAGACTCACTGGCACCACGCCTTTGTAGATTTCCACGCGGTCAGCCATATTCACCGGAAAATTATTGAGTGTGAGCGATGACCCGAAATTATCCATCGGGATTCCATCAAGGAAAAATTTCACCTGCCTGCCGGAAAACCCATTCAGGGAAAACGAAAAGCTGGAACCCACACCACCCTCTTCCCGGACGCGCACGCCGGATGTCTGGTTCAGTGCATGGTTAAGGTCAGCCGATGTATTGTACAATTTTTTTGCATCAAGCACATTCAGGTTAAATGCCTGTTCCTTGATCCGGCGGTTTGCCGATTTCCCCGTCACCTCTACCCCTTCCAGCTGCAGTCCATCACTGAAAACGATATCCGGGATCACGAGATCGGTGCCGGGTAACAGGGTGATGATGCGGTTGCTGGATTTAAAACCGGCGAGTGAGACAACGAGTTCATATTTCCCTGCGGGTGCAGCGAGGCTGTAACGGCCGGTCTCATCTGACAGGGTTGTAAAGTTTGTACCTTTTAATGAAACGGTAACAGCGGCCAGTGGCTTGCCATCGGCATCACGTACCGCGCCGGAGATGGCCTGGCCGGGTGACTGGGCGAACAGTTGAATGTTCAGGAATACCGTCAGCAGGATGCCTGACAGCGCTTTATAAAAAGACGGGGTCACTGATTACAGGTTTCGTAAAATGAAAAAGGTTGCTACTAAATTCGGGATGGCAAGGGATGCGCCGATTTTTCAGACTGCAAATGTAGAGAGGGATGCGCCGGAAGGCTTACGATTTAGGAAATAAGGTTGAATTCCAGGCCGGGGATATAGATGGGTGGCCGCTTTAAAGGGAAAAGATGACAGGGGCGTGACAATATCAGGGATACAACTTCAAATCCATCAGGGGCTTTTGGCTTTACCTATTTGCGTTTTCACCAACAATATCGACTCACGAAGTACTTTTTTCACTTCATCAAAACCTGTATCAGGATGGTTGTTCCAGTCCATGAGCCGATGTTCCTTTACCCTCCCGTTTTCGTACTTCTCCAGGACAAACCGTACCTGCTGCATTCCGGGCCGGCGATGCTGATATACACCTGTCAGGTCGACGGAAGCTTTGAAGAGCGCGCAGAACAGGCTATACTTTCCATTTGTTATATCATCGTTGCAAACGCGGTCATCATTTTTATGCCATCTGGACGTATCGGTGAGAATCGAATCAGCGCGTTGGATAATTTTCAGGTCGAGGGAATCAAATACCAGATCGCGGGATTCGGCCTGGGGCAGGGAGTCTTTGCCTGCCTGGGCATTGGCAATTTGCCAACAGGCCATAAAGGCAAAGGGTAGTAAAAGTTTCATACGCGTGGGTTTCGTTGGTTGGCAGCAGGGACATTTGGGCAAACTGGCACTCAGGGTCGGGTGGACCGGATGGCCTCATCCATTTGTACCAGCGGTGTACTTTCGGGCACGAATAATATGGCACTGAAAGCAGCAAACGGCCTGAGCATGATCTCACTGGTACCGGGCACAATGTATGAACCCGCCGTATAAATCCGCTGCGGCTTATAAAACTCTTTCAGTTGATTGCTTTTTACACCCGGACCCATGAAAAAAAATCCGTCGGGATAACGCCGGGCGAGCTCACGGGTGAAAGGGTACTCCCTGGACGACTTTACCGTTTCGGTGGTTAAATACGGAAAGAATGTTTTACCGTCCCGCGATTCACGATGCATCACCATGAATGACCCACTATTAAAAAACATCCCGACAGCACAATATTCATCCTGCAATACCCCCCGCAGGCGCTCGCCCAACCGGTTGACCAGCGAGGGATAACCAACCTGCTGGTCCCCCCGGGAAATATGCAGGTTGTGCGCCCAGACAATGGCTTTGGTTTTTGTTAGCCTGCAAATAGCCAGTACATTTTCCGCCATGCAACTGTCGCGATAACCAGCAGATGAATTATTACGGTTCAATGCATAGTTGGTATTCAGCTCGCGGAGTGGCTGCCACTTATCAATGCTATCGGGCGTCACCGGCACAGTAAATATATCCATCCCAAAAAGGTACACCTGTTCACCCGCGGGGCGTGTAGTATTGAACTGCCTGATCCATCTGACAAACTCACCCATCGGTTTTGTATAAAACATCCAGGAGCCCGCCTGTTTCAGTATTATATCAGGATTACCAGCACCTGTATGAACGTAGTCATTCAATGGCAGCAGGGATGCGAAATCCGCCTCGAGGATTACAGACCGGTACCCGCAATTTTCAATAAGGAATTTTGAAATGGAATACCGCTCGCGGTAAAACTCTGCCGTGCCATGGGTTGATTCACCCAGGCCCACAACTTCTTTCTCCCGGAAGACCGGTTTCAGGTTAGCCCATGTGGATGTATCGAGGGAATATAAACCCGGCTGCTGACCAGATGCCGCATAGCACAGGAAGGAAAAAAAGAGGACAAGGACAATTTTCACCCAATCAAGTTAACGAATTTCTTTTTTCCTGCATTGGCGAAAAAAAATGATTTAGAATAAGTATCTCTGTAAAAAATAAACCTATGCTTTCCTCCAAAACCTATACCCGGCTGGGGATCCTCCTCACCTGCTTTCTTGTCTCCTGTACCGGCAAGGCCCCTAGTGTAAAGAAAGAATACCTCGAAGTGTTTTACAAGGACGGTGTTACGCAGGCGAACGCGCAGGAACTGCTGGAATTCCTGTATCCGCTCTGGCGCACAGACGGTGATAACACAGGGGCAAAATCAGTACAGCTGACCAAAACCGCTGACACGGTGAACTTCCGGATGGTCACATTACCGGAACGTGTATCCACAATCACAGCCGAAAATATCGGTGCCTTTATCCAGCTGATGTCCGATACGGTGTTTGATGCAGCACCCGTGAACCTGGTCATCTGTGATGATCATTTCCGCGAACAGAAAACAATCCGCTACAGCGAAAATTTCCGTAAAAGCACCGCAGGGAGGGAAGCAAGGAACAGGGAATTGTTCGGAACCCGCTATCATTCCGGAACTACGGAAGTATACCTCCAGCCGGGTGTGGCACCAGCCTTCGGTAATAAACTCGCAGCCTATTTTGATGACTCAAAAGGTCAGGGCCAGGTCCAGGTCAGTTTCCAGGTTTTGAAAGAGGGCGGCGGATATATCGTCAAAATGGCCACCAGCCAGGAGTTTGTCAATAAAACGGCAGATTCGGTTTTCCAGAATATGGCAAACACACTCTCCAAAGAAGTTTTCGACGGAGCCACCGTTACATTCGTGGCCGCCAATACCATGTTTGACGATATCAAACAATTCAAATCAAAAGAAGGATAAAACCTGGTCAGAGGGATGGCAGTGTCCATTTATTCCGGTACGCAATAATCCGAAGCAGGCAGACCGTTGCGATGGCAACACCCTGCGCGAATCCTTCACTCGTGCGACCCCCAAGGATGAAGTAGATAATACCACCCGCAATACAGGGTGTGGCGTACAGCCCTTTCAGGAAGAGCGTGGGAATCCTGTTCAGCAATATATCCCGGACCACACCGCCAAAACATCCGGTGATGGTACCCAGTGCAATACAAACACCGGGACTGAGATTGACTGTAGTGCCCTTCTGGATCCCGATGATGGTAAAAATGCCAAGACCCAATGCGTCAAGGAAGAACAATGTCTTCCGGAAATTAGCCAGACGTTTCCGGAACAGCACCGCCATCGCCGCCGACAACAGGATCACTAAGATGGTTGCGTTGTCCGTCATCCAGGTCACGGGTGTCACACCAATCAGCATATCCCTGATGGTACCGCCACCAATAGCAGTGACGAACCCGATCACGAGTACGCCAAATACATCCAGTTTTTTTTCAATGGCAGCAAACACACCCGACATTGTAAAGGCCGCGGTGCCCAGCATTTCAATAATAAACAGGAATTCGGAAAAGGTCATCTTCAGGTAATTAACACGAAAGTCTGCCTTTTAAATCAAACATCGCGCAGGCGAATAACGGATATTCAGTGCTGCGTCGCAGGCCCATCTCCCGCCCCACGCATCTCAGTTTTAATTTTGCGGAGATGCTGCCGGCCCCATTCATCCAATTCAGCCAACACACTCTCCAGGGTGTCGGCATAGTCGGTCGCTTCATAGATAAATACACCACGGGCAGACGGATCTTCTTTCCGGATAATAAATCCGTTGTTTTCCAGTTCCCTTAATTCCTTTGCCAGGACCTTTGGGGTTATACCTTCAACGGATCGCAGGATCTGGTTAAACCTTGCGGGTTCATGACGCAATGTAAAAATCAGGGGAATCTTCCACTTGCCATTCAATACATAAAGTGCATCACTGATATGCCTGGTCTTCGACAGGCAGGTATTCTTCGCCACTGATAACACCTCTTCATTCATAACGGCAAAGCTAGGCAGTTTGCCAGAGGATACTGCTATCCCGCAGGAAAGCTTGATACTCCGGCTGGCCGGCCATCATAGGTTTGTGGCTGGTAACAACAATCACAAAAAAAATGAGTATGAAAAATATCCTGCATCTTATTTCAAGCCCCCGCGGCAGTGAATCATTCAGCATCCGGTTAGGAAATTCAGTAATTGAAAAACTGCTTGAGAAATATCCGGGCAGCACGGTAGAGACCGTCAACCTTGTCGAAACAAATATCCCGCATCTCGACACCGGACATCTCCAGTCATTTTTCACCGCGGCAGAACAGCTGACTGCGGAAGACCGGTCAGCAATTCAATACTCCGACACTGCTATCGCACAACTTTTTGCTGCGGACATTATTGTGATCGGGGCGCCACTGTACAACTTCGGGATACACTCGTCACTCAAAGCCTGGATCGATCATGTGGCAAGGGC
>SEAD01000219.1 GCA_004173355.1 Chitinophagaceae bacterium
CGCCAATCTTGGTGACTTTTTTTTCCATGAATATTGTAAATAGCTTGTGAAAAATGACCCTTCCGTGGCAGCAAAAACCGCTGCTTTGCGGAAAGCGGCTCAAAAATAAGTCTTTTGTCCGATTGATGTGTACTCAAAACGATATCCCCCTCCTTTACGGTAACTTTAGCCAGTCAATCTATAATATGAAAAAATTAATACTACTACTCCCTATGGCGGGTTTTTTACAGGCAGGTGCGCAGGTCGTTTACCCAAAGACCAGTAAACAGGTAGTGACCGATGACTACCATGGTACCAAGGTGGAAGATCCTTACCGCTGGCTCGAGGACGATAATGCTGAGGCAACAAAGGCCTGGGTAAAAGAGGAAAATGCGGCCACCTTTGGTTACCTGAAAACTATCCCTTTCCGCGACGATGTACGCAGGCGGCTGGAAGAACTGTGGAACTATCCGAAATACTCTTCCCCTTCTGAAAAAGGCGGGTATTATTATTTCTTTAAGAATGATGGTTTGCAGAACCAGGCCATACTTTACCGCCAGAAGGGGCTTGACGGACAACCCGAAGAATTTCTCAACCCCAACAAACTGAGCGCAACCGGAATTGCGGCACTCGGTGGCCTTGGGTTCAACAAATCAGGAAAATACCTTGCCTACAGTATTTCAATGGCAGGGAGCGACTGGCAGGAAGTGTATGTAATGGATGCGGCAACCAGGCAACTGTTGCCGGATACGATCCGTTATGTCAAGTTCTCCGGGTTCAGCTGGGTTGGCGAAGATGGCTTTTATTACAGCGGGTACGATAAACCGGATGAACAGTCCAAACTCAGCAAACAGAACCAGTTCCACAAAGTGTTTTACCATAAACTGGGAACGGCCCAGTCAGAAGACAAACTGGTATACGAGGACCGCACACACCCGCTGCGTTACCACAGTGCACAACTCACCGAAGATGAACGTTACCTGCTGATCGGGGTGTCGGAAGGCACCAGCGGATCGGAGATCTGGTACCGCGACCTGCAGGATGCAGCCCAGACGGGATTCAAACTCCTGGTGCCGGGTTTTAAAACCGAAGCATCGGTGATTGATAATGTCGGGGACAAACTGTTGTTGCAGACCAACGACGGGGCACCCAATTACAAGGTGGTATTGGTGGATCCGGCCAACCCTGCGCCGGCAAACTGGAAAACGGTGATCGCGGAACAGAAAGAGGCGCTACAGGCGGTATCTACCGGCGGGGGCTCACTCTTCGCCCAATACCTGAAAGACGCGTCTACCAAGGTGTTCCAGTACGAGCCATCGGGCAAACTGATCCGTGAGATCAAACTCCCGGGCATCGGCACTGCGGGAGGTTTTGGTGGTGAAAAAGACGACAAGGAGTTTTTTTATACCTATACATCCTTTTCCACCCCATCCAATATTTACCGGTATGATATCGCTTCCGGTAAATCGGAGTTGTTCCGGTCAACTGAAGTAAAAATCAATACGGCTGACTTTGTAACCGAGCAGGTATTTTTTATCAGCAAGGATGGCACACGGGTGCCGATGTTCCTGACCTATAAAAAAGGAATAAAAAAAGATGGCAGCAACCCGACTTTACTGTATGGTTATGGTGGGTTTAATGCCCCGATGACACCGGGCTTCAGTATCAGCAATGCATTCTTTATTGAACAGGGCGGGATTTATGTACAGGTCACCCTCCGCGGCGGCAGCGAATACGGGGAGGAGTGGCACCGGCAGGGCATGCTCGATAAAAAGCAGAATGTATTTGATGATTTTATTGGTGCTGCGGAATACATGATTGACAAAAAATATACGAGTCCGGCCAAACTTGCAATCCGTGGTGGCAGCAATGGCGGATTGCTGGTGGGTGCAGTGATGACACAGCGACCGGAACTGTTCCGCGTGGCACTGCCGGCAGTAGGGGTAATGGATATGCTCCGTTACCACAAGTTCACCGTTGGCTGGGGCTGGGCCGTTGAATATGGCAGTTCCGATTCTGCCAGCCAGTTTCCCTACCTCTATAAATACTCCCCTTACCATAACCTGAAAAAAGGGGTGAAATATCCGGCTACCCTGGTGACCACTGCCGATCATGATGACCGGGTGGTGCCGGCGCATTCATTCAAATTTGCCGCCCGCCTGCAGGAATATAATACCGGTAATTATCCGGTGCTGATCCGTATCGATACCGATGCCGGTCACGGTGCAGGCAAACCCACTTCAAAAATGATCGATGAAGCCGCGGACACCTGGAGTTTTGTTATGCAGAACCTCGGTATGCCCTATAAAAAACCGGAAGCGAAAAAAGCATTCTGATTTCATTGGTTCATATTAAATAAAAGTACCGGTAACAGCCGGTACTTTTTATTTGACGGGTATATCCGTTGTGTGGAGAACCGCGCCTGTGGCGGTTGCGGTGGATTTCTTTTTTGGTCCCGGAATGATATTCGTTTTAACTTCGCACCGCCACTTTATCCCTACCCCCTGATTGACTGATCCGTTTCCGCCCGGCCTTTAATCCAATTACAGTATCAACGACTGCCACTATCTGTTAAATTCATCTGTTTTGAAAAAGTTCCTCGTAGTAGCTTGTGTATTGTCATGCCTTTTTGTGAATGGACAGGTCCGCCGTGTAGGGATCCTGGGGAGCTCCACTGCCAACGGGCAGGGTGTGCCACCCGACAGCAGCTGGGCGCAGCGTCTCCGTAATAATTACCGTCCGCTTGGTATCATTGATACCATCCAGAAAGTGGCAGCCTCTACTTACGATTGTTATAGTGGTATGCCTACGGGTTATGTACCACCGGCGGGGCGTAACCAGCCAAACGTAAACTATAATATCACGCGACTGATGTCAAGGGTCCCGGCTCCTACAACCGTGATCATCAATTACCCCACAACCAACTACAATGTGTTTTCCGATGCAGAAATACTTTTCTGTCTCGACTCTATCCGCAAATATGCCAACTCCTTTGGCGCAAAAGTTTATATCACCACCACCCAGCCACGTGACAATTTCACTGATGCAGGCCGCGCGCGGCTGAAATATTTAAATGATGTGATCCAGGGTTATTTCGGGGTGGATTCAACTATTGACTTTTATACAGTATTGCATAACCCGGCGAACAACCGGCTGCGACCGGAGTTTGTATTGCAGGGGGATGCGGTACATACCAACAGCCGCGGACAGGACAGCCTCTTCCGGCAGGTGTTACGCAAGAATATTTTGGGCCTTGATTTCAATGCTGTGGAAAGGGTATTGCTTGATATTGGCGAAACCAGTATTCCAACCGGGCGTGGTCCGAATGGTGATTTTTGGAACAACCTCACGGATGTGCGTAAAGGCTCTTTTGCCGACAGCCTGGTCACCACAAAAAAACGCAGCACCGCGATCCGGCTGGAGGTAATCAATGCGACAGGCCCCGTTGCATCGGGTAATACCGGGGTGGCCCCTGGCGGCCCGGTCGGTGGAGTAGCAGAATATCCGCCAACAGCCACTACCGATCATGCAATAGCAGTACCCGCCGTGACCAACGGGCAATGGAAGCTGAGTGGTCTCGATCCCACACGCACCTATACAATACGTTTCTGGGGCAGCAGCACTGCGGCGGGGTACCGGTTCACGCAGGTGCGTCTTAGCGGTGACAGCACCTGGCAGGAATACCTTGCCACGACCAACCGCAATTACCAGGCTGCCGCCACGTTTGCGGTAACCGGCCTGACGCAGGCTTCATTTGATATCCGTGCGAAAGCCAACAATATCGCGGGCATTGTCAGTGTGGTGGATATCGTGTCTACCTTGCCTGCGGTGAAACCTAACCGCGCGCCGGTGGCACATGCCGGTAATGACACTACCCTGGTGCTTCCTGCTGACAGTTTACAGCTAAATGCCAGTGCTTCTTTTGATCCGGAGAATGCGCCACTGGTCTACCGGTGGAATTATCTTTCCGGTCCTCCCGGGGCAAAGCTGAGTAATTATTTCGGTGCCACACCGATGCTTCGCGAGTTGCAGGAAGGCACCTACCGCCTCTGGGTGAATGTGACCGATGCCGGTGGTTTGTCTGACCGTGATACCATCACCATTATAGTGAAGCCGCGTAAAGTGGCAGCACTTAATATTTTCCCCCGGGCGAAAGCGGTTGCTGAAGCAACCCGATTGAACCTGCCCAAGGATTATGTCGGACTTGACGGATCCACTTCGTCGGATGAAGATGGTGTGGTTTCCGCATACCGTTGGCGACAGCTGGAAGGCCCGTCAATCGCGGGTTTGGACGACAGCACCCAGGCCAGTACCATTGCTTCCGGCCTGGTAGAGGGACAATACGTATTTGAATTACAGGTCACGGACGACAGCCTTGCAGTGTCTGCGGATACGGTGCGGGTGGAAATGGTGCGTCCGCGCTTCGCGCCGGTGGCCCGTGCGGGTACAGACCTCCAGCTTAAATTACCGGACAATAATGTGCTCCTGACCGGTCTTGCATCTTCCGACAGCAGCGGTACCCTTACCGCTTACCGCTGGAGGAAAACAAGCGGTCCCCGGGCCTTTCTTTTCACAGATTCACTTGCAGCTGAAACGGGTGTAACCGGTCTTGAAGCCGGGGTATATATTTTCGAATTGCAGGTAACAGATAATGACGGGCAGACAGCTGTTGATTCCGTCCAGGTCCGCGTGCTGGCAAAAGACCCGTCTCCGGGGACTATGAAACGTGTGCTGGTCGATTTCGGACTGGCTGCATCCACTACTGCTTCCCCTTCGGGTGCCGGCCTGTACTGGAACAATGTGACAGATGCGCGAAAAGGGATCCGCGTCAACAATGCAATAGCAACCGACAATACGGCTACCACACTCCGCATTGAGGTGGTCAACCCGCTGGGCAGCACGGGCGCTTATGACCTGAATACACGCACCAGCAACACTGTTGGCGCTGTAGGTGATTATCCGGCCACGGCTACCACCGACAATGCATTTATCCATAACAGCATCAGCAACGGGCAGTGGCGTATTTCCGGTCTTGACCCGCAGCAACAATACAGTATCAGGTTCTGGGGCAGTATCGCCCTCTCGGGTAGCCGTATCGCACAGATCCGTGCAGAAGGCGACAATACCTGGAAGGAATACAATGCATCCTTCAATACCAGTCTGTCCAATGCCGCCGTATTTAC
>SEAD01000078.1 GCA_004173355.1 Chitinophagaceae bacterium
ACTGAAACAGTATATCCTTTCAACCACCGTCCCCAATGACCTGCTCGATTCGGTGATTGTGTTGAAAGCACCGGCAGAGGACAGCATCATCCGATCGTACGGTAAAAAATAAGACAGCCTGCAAAAGCCTGCGCTTCTTTCGGCCTCGATATTGCTCCCCATTGTCCCGGACACGCGCTCTCAAAACTAACGGAGATCACTTTGCACTGAGCACTGTGCCATCAAAGGAAACTCCTGCCTGATCCATGAACTGCCGGATGTTCTGGTGGTTCGTTCCCCCGGGATCGGCAAGCACCGCCTCGTAGTGTTCGGCAAAAAGCAACAGGGTCTCTGGTGCCGGTAACTGGTTAAGCAACGCATACGCCAGCACCCGCGCACTGCCCTGGTTCTGCTCTGCCGTATTAAAAGTTTCCCCGTTCCTGAAGGCCGTGGGATGGTGCTGGTAAAGCGAGTCGATCAGGGTAAGTACATCTGCGAAAACAATTGATTTTTGTTTCAGGACTGCTAAGAGTTCAGTGGATTCCATTCTGTTTTTTGAAGCTGTAAAACTAGGGGTGACCGGCCACTGTTCCAAAAATTGCACAATCTTGCTATATTGGAGTTATGCTTATCAATCTCACCGGCCGCCGCTCTGTGCGAATTGCAACCTTCCATGATGCCCTCTACCGGTGCAGCAACTGCCATTCATTTGATCTCGATATAAAAGTGTATCGTGAGTTCCATCATTTTTCCATGATCCCATTCCGGCCTGCTGGTGAAAAAGAAGCAAAGATTTTCTGTAATAAATGCGGCCAGGGATTACGTACAGAGTCGGTCAGGCGCGAGTATGAAAAACGTGCCAGGACCCCGGTATATTTTTATCTTGGTTTTATCCTGATTGGCCTGGCTGCCCTTGGTGTGGTTGGATGGCAATTTAACGAAGACAGGAAAGCCAATTCCTATATCGCATCCCCCCAAAACGGGGATGTGTACCTGATAAAGGATACCCAGCTGAACCTTTCCGTAATGCGGTACCTGCGGGTGCACGAGGTGTCCGCGGACAGTGTCTATTTTTATCCCGGTAATCTTGCCTACCTGCTCGGCAGCACATTTGACAGCAGTGATTATTTCCAGTTGGATTTTGTGGAGACGCATTCCCGGGCCGCACTAAAACAAATGCGTGATACGCTTGGCATCACCGAGGTATTCCGGGATTATGACAACGGGTCGGGTTTTAACCGGCTTCGCTGAACATGGGTTGTACCCAGGCGCCATCGCCGGACCCGTCATTGCGGTCTCGTTGTTAGCGGATCGGCAGTTCGATGGTAAAACTGGTACCCGAGCCCAAGTTGCTATCCATGGTCAGTCTTCCCGCATGGCCCTTGGTGATAATGTCAAAGGACATGCTCAGTCCGAGACCGGTGCCTTCGCCTGTTGGTTTTGTGGTGAAAAATGGCTGGAAAATTTTCTCCCTGATTTCCGGCGGGATGCCATTGCCATTGTCGGTAATAATTATCCTTACACGCCCGGTTTCGCGGATGGTACTGATGGAAACGGTGGGTTTGTAGTCCTCTTGCCCGGCAACGCCACTGCGCGTTTTTTCATTGACTGCATAAAACGCATTGGTCAGGAGGTTCATGACCACCCGGCCGATATCCTGAGGGATGATCCTGACTGACCCGACCGCCGGATCAAAATCCGTTTCAACAGCGGAATTAAATGTTTTGTCTTTCGCCCGCAGACCATGATAAGCGAGCCGCAGGTATTCATCCGCCAGTTTATTCAGGTCCGTGGGTTCGGGCTGCCCGCTGCTGTTGCGGCTGTGCTGCAGCATGCCCTTCACTATCGCATCCGCGCGTTTACCGTGGAAAGTGATTTTTTCGAGGTTCTGCCTGATATCATTTGCAAGCAGTTTCGCCTCCGCGATATCACCCTTATCCAGTTCCATATTCATTTCATCGGCGAGTTCATTGCTCACTTCACTGAAATTATTTACAAAGTTGAGCGGGTTCTGGATTTCGTGTGCGATACCGGCTGTCAGTTCGCCAAGGCTCGCCATCTTTTCACTGTGTACCAGTTGCGCCTGCGTGGTTTTCAATTCCTCGTAAGCTGTTTCGATGGCCTTTTTTGAACGTGAGCGTTGTTTGTTGATCCGGTACAGTACACCAATAACCAGGAGCAGCAGCAGGATGCCCCCGGCAAAATAATAATTTTTGAGTTTGGCTTTGTAGTTACTGACCGCTTCCTGTTTTTCCCGTTCCCGTTCAAGTGTCTTCTGCTGGTAGTCGCTGGTAAGGTACTGGATGCTGTTCAGCGTTTCCAGCCCGGTGATACTATCTTTCAGGGCGCGTTCCTGCATCAGGTAAATAACTGCGCTGTCGTACCGGTGCTGCTGGTTATGCAGCCTGGCGAGAAGACCGGCAGCGGTGACCATTACGGAAATATAATCATAACGGGTGGCGCCGTTATTGACATACCGGATAATCCTGAATGCCGAATCAGTTTGTCCCATGAAGTCATATGCCCTCGCAAGGGAGGTGGTGTAACCGTAGTGGTTATCCATCCTGCGACCAGCAAGCGCGGCCTCACTTGCGATGCGGAGGTAGTGGATGGCAGAATCATACGTCCCTTTTTTCAGGTACATATTTCCCAGACCCCCATTGCTCAGTTGCACCCAGAGGTTTTCCATCGCCGTTCCCTTGCCGGCCTGGTTCATTTTCCGGTAATAAAATGCCACCGAGTCAGGAAGGTCCACCTGTTTCACCGCGTAGTATTGCGCCAGCGTATTGTATTGGGAAAGTACGGCGTAACTGGTATCTGCGAGTCCTGGTATCCCGTTTCCGTTGAGGATTGCCTGTCGCCTCCAGACCGACGACCTGAACATATTCAGGTCATTGATCCGGTTATACACTGACCCTTCCATACGAAGGGTGTTGAAGAGGAGAAGGGAGTCTTTGATGCTGATCGCATATTCTTCAATACCCTGCAACATCTCCAGCGACCGGCTCAGTTTGCCTTTCTGGAAATAATAACTGGCAAGCAGGTCACTTGCCTGCTGCTGGCCAGGCTTGTATCCGATGCTGATGGAAAGATCACGTGCACGGGTGGCAAGAAGTTCAACGGAGTCCGAACGTTCGGCATCTTCGGGAATGGCAGCAGCTGCCTGGAGTAATGTCTTCACGGTATTACTGTCCTGTTGCGCGTGCAGGATCACAACATTCAGGCAGCAGAAAAGGACTGGCAGTAAACGGGATAACATCGTGATGGTTGTTTGGATCGGTCAGCTGGTATCCCTTAAAGATAAAGTACAAAAAGGAAAGTCCGGCATCCGATTGCAGGGTTAAACCACCTCCCCGTTAGTCAATTGCAACCCGGGAGCGTTTATTATTTCTTCAGGTATTTCAGCCACAACACATCGTTGTCCAGTTTTTTTATACTGTCAAGCCGGAACAGCGTTGCGCCTTCTTTTTTAACCGAAGCTTCGATTTCAAATACACTCGATGTATCCACGCTGCCATCCGCCATCGGGAGCAGGAGCTGGTTGTGTTCATCGATCAGCCCCTCATTCAGGAAACTACCATTGATTTTTCCCCCGCCTTCAAGCATGAGTTTCTCTATGCCGAAAAGGCTGTAGAGCTTTTCCATGGCCGTTTTCAGGTCGATGTTATGCTTGCCGCCAATGATATAGGAAACCCCGATATCACGGAGATGCGCGAGGTAGGAGACCGGTACACCTTCGGTCAGGATGCTGATTACGTGGTCGCCCAGCATCTCTGCTTTTTTCCAGCCGAGGCGGCCATGGCCATCGAGGGCGATGGCAAATGAGGTCGCATCCGTTCGGGCAACAAAATCACCGGGTGGTACGTCACCCGCATCATCTTTGTAAACCGGGGCGGCACCTTTTGTGAAGTCACGTTCCATGGTGGTACGTCCTACGATCCATGCGCTGATGCCGATCTTTTCATGCGCCTCTTCAAAAGAATGGATAAGCGTCAGTACCGTGGGGTCATTGCCCCATTTCGATGAAAGGATCTTGCCGTCGAGGGAGGTCATCATGAGACAGGTGATATAGGGTCGTCTGGACATTTATTCTGGTTTCACTTTTACAGGAAACGGTATCCTGGTTCCATTGCATATCAACCGAGCAATACTTTATCCGGTGTGATCGGAAGATCGCGGAGACGTTTGCCCGTTGCATTGTATATCGCATTGGCGATGGCAGCTGCGGCACCTATAATGCCAACTTCCCCGACGCCCTTGGCACCGGAGGGATTACTGTTCAGGTCGGGCTTGTTGATAAATTCCACTTCAATCAATGGCGCATCGGCGTTGACCGCGAAATGGTAACCCGCGAGGTCGCTGCCAATAAAAACACCATGGGTGTTATCGGTAGCCTGCCCTTCCGAGAGTGCCATTCCGATACCACCAACCGCGGCGCCGGACACCTGGTTGGCTGCGGCCAGTTCATTGACCACATGCCCTGCATCGACCACACACACGTGCCGGTCTACCTTTACCTTTCCGGTTTTCATATTGACTTTCACCCGGCAGAAATGTGCTGCACCTGAGCAGAATGAATACTTCTGGCGTTCTTCACCGGGAGCTGAACTGGCAAGCACTTCCAGGGTATCAAGCTTTTCCTTTTCCCAGATGGCAGCAAAAGCAACAGGATGGCTTCCTGTTTCCCTGTAGGAAATGCCGGTATCCGACAACAATACATCGGCTGCTACCGCGTCTTTATAAACAACATCGAGACTGGCAGCATAACCGGCCAGTTTTATTTTCAGGGCTTCGCTGACCGCAGCCACTGCACCACTGATGGTTGACAAACCGGTACTGCCTCCCTGGCTGGGGGCAGCGGGCAGGGAAGAATGTCCAAGCTTAACCTTTATCCTGTCGTGTGGAATGCCAAGTTTGTCGTGGGCGATATTCCGGATCCCGGTGCCGGTGCCCGTCCCGATATCCGTCATGGCGGTCTGTACCAGGATGCTGCCATCTTTCTGCATAATGATCGAGGCACTGGCGCGGCTGCGACCGGCAAACCACATCCCGTTGGCCATTCCGTAACCAATCATCCATTCCCCATCTTTGACCTGTGCGGGTTTAAGCTGTCGTGAATTCCAGCCGATTTTTTCAGCACCCTTCTGCATACATTCCCCGAGAAAATTTGTTGACCAGGGTTTGCCATTATCAGGATCATGCGTGCCGGCAAGGTTATCCATCCGGACCTGCAGGGGATCCTTCCCGAGATCGTGGCATAATTCATCAATTGCAGATTCAAGTGCAAAATCGCCTGTACAGTCGCCCGGACCCCGCATCCAGGTGGGGGCTCCAAGATTGAGCGGCACTGTTGCGGCATCCGTTTTCAGGTTGGCAAAATTGTAGATCAATCGCGAGATCCGCGTGATGCCCTCGCTGTAATTATCATAAACTGAGGTGCCATGTTTGGCCTGGTGCCAGATACCGGTAAACCTGCCGTTTGCATCGGCACCGATCTTTACCCGTTGCCATGATTGCGGGCGGTAACCCACCAGGGTAAACATCTGTGGCCGTGTAAGCATCAGCTTGACCGGACGGTTGACCTTTCTGGCTGCCATGATCGCGAGGGGGACATTGGGCCAGACCTTCAGCCCCGAACCGAATCCACCACCTACATACTCACTCATCACTTCGATGTTTGCCGCAGGGATTCCCCACAAACGCGACACGGTCTGCTGCACATTGTTCACTCCCTGGTTCTTGTCAAACAGGCGGATTTTATCCGGGCCATCCCACACAGCAATAGTGGCATGCATTTCCATCGGATTATGGACCTGGTGCCGGATCGTATATACCTGCTCGCGTATGAATGGTGCTTTGCTCCATGCATCAAGCGAGCCGCGTTCCTTGCCCGTTGCAGCCGGGGTTATCGCGGGATGCACGGTGTCAAAATCAACGCTGGCAGGTGCCGCCTTATATGTAGCCGTTACCAGCGAAGCAGCATAGGTAGCATCCTCGAGCGTTTCCGCAATTACCAGCGCAATAGGCTGGCCGCGGAAGAAAATTTTATCGGTGTGTAAAACAGGCAGGCTGAATCCTGATTTTTTCCTTTTCTCTTCGTCGGCAAAAGCAGGGATCGCGGGACGGTTTTCGTGGGTCAGGATGTCCAGCACCCCCTCCACCTCACGCGCTTCGTCAAGCTGTATACTTACTACGGTACCGGCGGCTACCGTGCTCCCGACCAGCACCGCATAACAGGTGTTGTCAAGTTTATACTCCGCGGCATATTTACCACTGCCGGTCACTTTGTAGAATCCTTCCACACGGCCGGCAGGGGCCTTCTTTTCTTTTTTTGTCCGGTTAAAAAATCCCATCGTGAATCATTGAGTGGTTAAACAATTCTGTAAAGCGGTTTCAATAACACCTTTCAGCATAGGCACCTTGAACCCATTGCCCGCCAGTGGCCGGGTTTCCTTCGCGCATATTTCTGCAGCCTGGCTGAAGTTTGCCACGGTAGCCGCCTTGCCCTTCAGGAATTTTTCGGCCTCATACCACCTCCATGGTTTGTGTGCCACACCACCTGATGCGAGCCTTGCCTCCACGATCCGGTTTCCATCCAGTTGTAGTGCTGCAGCTACCGACACCAGTGCAAACGCATAGGACTCGCGGTCGCGGAGTTTAACGTAACTGCAGTTTTTTGCAAACCGGTTGGCCGGAATATCAATAGCCGTAACCAGCGCATTTACCGGAAGGTTGTTATCCTTGTCGGGGTTGACTCCGGGAAGTTTGTGGAAGTCCTTAAATGCGATACTGGTCTCTTTATTATCTTTTCCGGTCACGACCACTTTCGCATCAAGGGCGGCAAGCGCGATACAAAGATCCGAAGGGTGCACCGCCACGCACAGGTCGTTGTAACCCACAATGGCAGCCATCCTGCTTTCCCCTTTTGCCGCGCCGCATCCACTGCCGGGTTTGCGTTTATTGCAGGGCAACGAGGTATCATAAAAATAGGGGCACCGTGTACGCTGCAGAAGGTTGCCACCCATGGAGGCCATATTGCGGATTTGCGGGGAAGCCCCTGCCAGCAAGGCTTTTGATACCAGCGGGTATTGCGAAAGGACCAGGTCATTCCCCGCAGCAGCGCTGTTGCGCACCATGGCACCTATCCGGATGCCGCCCATGGTGGATTGTATTTTATCCGGCACAGCAGCATTGATATCAAGGATCCGGTCCGGATCAGCGATATGTTTTTTCATGAGGTCCACCAGGTTGGTACCGCCGGCAAGGAAAGAGGTCCTGTCCTTTTTTGCGGCGATAGCCTGGCTTACCGTAACTGGTTTCTGGAAGGTAAATGGTCTCATTGGGTTACTTTTTGGATGGATTGGACAATACCGTTGTATGCACCGCAGCGGCAGAGGTTGCCACTCATAAATTCCTTGATTTCACCCACAGAACGGGTATGGCCTTCATTTACACAACCCACGGCAGACATGATCTGTCCGGGTGTGCAATACCCACACTGGAAACCGTCACATTCAATAAATGCCTGTTGCATGGGATGGAGCTGGTCACCATTGGCAAGACCTTCGATGGTTGTTACCTCTTTACCCTGCACCGTAGCGGCCAGTGTGAGACAACTCAGCACCCTTTGCCCGTCAACATGCACGGTGCAGGCGCCACACTGTCCATGGTCGCAACCTTTTTTTGAACCGGTCAGGTCGAGCTGCTCCCGTACGAGGTCAAGCAGGGTAGTACGGGTATCTACCGAGAGACTATGTTTTGTCTTGTTGATGCTGAGTGTCAGGGGTAGCTTTTCCTTCAGCGGGACAACCAGCTTCTTTACGTTTTCGTAGAAAGCCTTTACACCCGCGGGGATGAAGGCAAGCGTTGCGACCATTGCAGAGGCCGACAGGAAGAACCGCCTGCTGTACTTCTGTTTTTCCATAATGTGGTTTTGTGTATACTGTGGATCGGAAATAATGCAACTGTCCATTGTGTCATTTTGCCGCAATATTGTCCGTGGCTACAATTTAGGGAAAAACGCACACTTGGAGGCACAGGAAAGCCTGGCAGGATGGGTGCCAGGCGATGGTTGAATCCCGGTATCTGTTATTTTGTTATGCGTTCAAAAACCGGCAGCCTGTCCAGCGGCACTTCCAGCGTGATGTCGCGCGGACCTTTCCATATTTTGCCGAGGTCATCTTTCCAGCTCCCTTTCGGAAGCCGCACTGTTTTTTTATTTTCTTTTGTCAGCACCGGTGCCACCAGGTACCGGTCGCCCAGCATGAACTGTCCGGCAGCATCGGCGAGGCCAGCCCCCGGAAACTGGAACTCCATGCTACGCACGATGGGGTCACCGGTCTTTGCGGCTTCATGCGCCAGCTGCAGGATATAGGGAGTGTATTTTTTGCGGAGCGTTACCGTTTTTTTTACGATTGCCAGCTGCGAGCTGTCAAGTACACGCCAGGGCGCAACGGAAAACTGCATCATGGGCATCAGGGCCGAACATTCTGCCGACCGTACCACCAGTTCGCGGTCAAGCACTTTCAGGTCGCGGAAGGATCCAAATTCCCCGCCGCCAATCATATCCGGACAGGTAAACTGGTAGCCCAGCAAACCGGCCGTGGTAATATGGGGTATCAGTTTCTGCAGGTCGGTCCAGCTATGTTGTTTATCCCGCAGCCGCTGCACAAGCGGCTCTCCGCCCATTTTCCACATGGCGCGGTACTCATTCAACGGGTAAGCCAGACCCACTTCGCCCCAGAGGCGACTGTGTTCGTTCGGACTCGCTTTGGCAAAAGACAATGAGTTGGCCGGATAGTATTCCGCATCACCCGCATCCAGTTTGAATCCATCGAGATGATAGCTGTTCACCATATGGTCCAGTCGCGAACGGAACCATTTAACCGATGCAGGGTTGGTGAAATCCAGTACCGCACTGTGCCCGTTCCACCAATTGATAATCGCAGGAAGCGTGGCCTCTGCATAGCTGGTCGATGGTTTGCCTCCGTTATCCATCAACAGTAATTCTTTCTCGAGCAGGTCGCGGAATACTTCGGTGTCAGGGGATACAAACGGACTGATCCACAACATGACTTTGAAGCCCATCTGGTGCAGGCTGTCAACCATGGCTGCCGCATCACGGAACCTGTCCGACCTGAAGTCAAACCTGCCGTAATAATCAGCCCAGTTATCATCAATCATCAGCACACCGGGAGGAAAGCCATTGTCGATAATGGCATGGGCATAGGCCATAATATCTGCCTGGTTCTGGTTGTACACCAGTTCAATCCAGGTATTGTACTGCGGGCTGCTGAAGAGTAAAGTGTCCGGCAGGATATTTTTTGTGGGGAAAAAACGGGCCGCGGCATTGTGGAATGCGTCTGGCAGTGTTTTGCCTGATGAATCGATTGTTATCATTGCATGGGTGTCCGCAATCACCAGCCGGTTATTCTCGAAGCGAAAGGAAAAGGGTTCTTCACTCCAGATGAAACGGCCGCTGGTGGACAGCAGGAGGCCGGCGGCCTGGTTGCCCCGGAGGTCAGCATTGAGGTCGAGTTTATACCCTTCGGTAAAAGGCATATGATGTGCTTCATTGACCGCTGCGCCAAACCATTTTTCACCGGGGCGGATCAGCAGGGATGGCTGGGCATTCATTGCCCCGTGAAGCAGGATAAAAAAGCACAGGCAGGGCAGGCGTAAAAGGTATTTCAACATGCTCAGTCAACTTTAATACTGTGGTTTAATTTGTTGTACCCGGTACTGGCTTCCCAGAGATCGCGGTTGGCAAGACGGATGCTGTATTCGGGTCTCGCACTGATGCTCGCATATGCATCAGGCAGACTGAGCAACAACTCATATTCACCTGATGGCAGATCAGCAGGCAGGGTTATTTTTTCCTTCACGGTGTGATCGCCTGTGAACCAGCGCCTGACATCCGTAGCAAGCGGAACTGCCCGTGTTTCGTTGCTGGCTTTGTTGCGCAGGATCAGTTTCGCGGGACGTTCATTGTACGGCGATGCATATCCCTTGTTGCGGATTTCAAGTGTTACGTCGATGCTGCTTCCTTTCCTGGCGGTTGCGGGAAAGCTTGCCGATTTCAGGACAAACCGGTATCCGAGGTTGCGTTTTATTTCATCCATACATCCGCCCGTCTGCCAGTCGTTGTTCACCGCATTGTTGTAATGGGCATTGATGAAACTGTAGTGCACGGCTGCAAATTCAGCCTGGATGCGGCCGGTGGGTTCACAGTCGCTGGCCGGACTGAAATCATCTGTACAGGTTTCCCCGCCAACAACGAGGTAGCGGCTATCGGCCTTTACATAGTCCTTGAGTGTTTTTAAAGCCGCTGCATCACCGTTCCTTGGCGTAGCATCGTTGCCGTAATCTTCGTATGTGCCGAAATCATTTTCGCTTGCCATGAAACAATCATTGTGGTAACCAAGACGTGCCACCGCTGTTTTGCTGTATGCCTGCTGTTCGGTGAGTGCTGCCGTATTCAATGGCGCACTTACCCCAAACAATACACGTTGTTTGAGTTGCGGGTAACGGACCTGGATCATCCGGTCAGCGGGTACTGCATCCAGCAGTGCATTCATGATCTCTGTGCGGTCAGCCCAGTTGCTGTTCTGCAGTTTACCCTGGTTGCCATTTGAAGAGGCGTCGCCGAAATAATCGGTATAATACTGCTCGCCCCATGTGCCGATAAAACCGGATTGTACACAGGCAATAACATCTGCATTGGCCTGCAGCACCGGTTTGAGTTGTGTGATATGGCCGAGTATGATATTCTTCGGGGCATCCCCATATGGCGGGCAGATAAATCCTTCCGGACAATTCCCTGCGGTCTGCGTGGTGGTGTAAACAAACCGGGGGATCAGTTTTACCCCCGATTCCCTCGCCACCGCAAAATCTTTTGACAGGTTTTCCAGGAATGTGGCGCTGAGCGCACGGTCCTTGCTGTCATCAATAACAAAATACCGGAACACGAGTGTGCTCACCACCTGGTAACCCGCGCCGGTAACCGATTGCAGGCTGCGGTAGGAGCTGAGCTGCGCTTTGTCCAGCAGCCGGTACGCCGACGATTTGACTTCGGAGTAATGATAAAATCCGCGCTCCGGGTTGGGAAAATCTTCTGGGCTTTCGGTGTACTGGATTACCGGATTCATATCAGCCGGCCGGTCATCTGCAGGGTTGCCGGAACAGGCTATGAACAGGATGGCCGCGGCCACAAGGGAGGACAGAATTATTTTGGTATTCATCGCTTGCCCGTTTTTTCGGGAGCCATTAAAATACCGCAAAAAAGCGGTGTAAGCTCAGGCAAACGTTTGAATTAAAACCAGCTAAGTATCGGGGAGTGCTTTGACCGGACACACCGGCCGTACCCCAGGCATCACTACAACAGGTTACTGGAATTCCCGGATTTTGCTGAACACGCAAGGATTCCCGGCTGTTTACATTACATTTAGAACGGGTGCCGAAATCGTCCATCCGGCTTGAATAGGTATCCCACGGCCGTCCGTCAAGGACGGCTTTTTTGTGCCTTGGTATTTATGATCCGGGCACTGCAACGGGCTGGTCAATGCCCGAACGCCGCATTGGCTGTGCTTTCCAGTAGGTGAGACTGCGCCAGCACCATTCAAGTGGGCCAAACCGGAAAAAGCGTAACCAGATATGACTCCAGATAACCTGTAGCAGCCAGATCCCGGCTACCACGAGGTAAATCTCATAACGTTGCAAATGCCCGAATTTCCCCAGACCCACACCGCCGTAAAAGATCAGCCCGCAGATCAGCGACTGGGTAAGGTAATTGGTAAATGCCATCTGTCCGACGGGTCGCATCAGGCTGAATAACCAGCGGAACCATCCCGAACGGTACAAGAGGATCAGGAAGCCAAAGATGCCGAGGGATCGTAATACCCTTGAAACAGTATACCAGTCGAACCGCGCATTCCTCGTGATCTCATACCAATTGTACCCCCTGGCACTTAGCAGGTGGATCCTGTACCAGGACAGCCAGAGTCCGACACCAAGTCCCAGCACAGTCAGCAGCCAGTACACCCTGACCGGCGCGGTACCGGTCAGTATCCCGGTCTTGAAAAAATACATACCGATAAACATAAACAACAGCACATCCCATATACTCAGGTAACCATAATGCACCAGCATATAGTCAAGGTATAAACCTGTGCGGTGTTCGTATACACTGGCATAACTCTCCGTGGATTCCTTGATGATTTTCTCCGCTTCTTTTTTCTGTGATTCCGGTTTGCTTCGTTCCTTCATTGCGGTCACTGCGTCGAGCTGGCCTTTTTGTTTTTCCGTCAGCCTGACTTTTGTTGTATCGATTGCCATCACCACCTCGCCCTTGCTGATAACAGACTTGTACCCGTACAACTCCCGGTTTTCCCTTCCGATCATCAGCAGGATGCATACCAGTGCCCCGATCAGGAGGCCACGGGGTGCCATTTTCCGGAAGGCAAACATCACCAGGCCCATACAGCCGTAATCGAACAGGATGTCGCCCCACCATAAAAGAATATAAATATTCACCAGGCCAAATACTATCAGCCATAACTGGCGACGGACAAACAGGTCGGCCGGCAATACACCGGGCAGCCGTTCCTCCAGCCGCGTGGTAAACAGGATAATGCCCGCACCAAACAACATGGAAAACAAAGCACGTTGTGTGCCTTCCGGGATCCAGTCCACCAGCAGGTAGAGCTTGTAATTGATCGTGCCCAGCTCATTCATAAGGGTGGGATTGCCGGCAGCCGGACCGGGAAGCGCAAATCCCGGCATGTTCATCAGCAGGATCCCGAGTATGGCAAAGCCGCGTAGCGCGTCGATAATATCAATCCGTTGGGATTGAAGCACAGGGGCCGCAACAGCAGCAGTGCCATGGTTGGTTGACATTTTCGTTGGTTTAATGCGGTAAAGGGAGGGGAGGGTAACAGGAAGTTAATCCGTTTTTCCCAACACCAATTAGAAAGTTTTACACTATGATGGCCATCCGGGATCGGATAAAACATGCATGATCACCCGGGCAGGATTTCATCTTTCCGGGTTATATTGTATAACAACATCACCAACCCAACACCGATGATACGTCTCGTCCACGTCCTTCTCCTGCTGCATTTTTCCAGCCTTTCCATCGGCCAGCCCCCTGCAAAGGGCAACCGGATACCAGCAAAAAACGCCTACTTTCCACCTTACGGAGAATGGAAGGTAACCAGCCCTGGAGTTCTCAAAATCAGTGATCAATACATTGATTCGGCAGTCGTAACTGCCATCCGGAACGAGGTGAAAAACACCCGGGACCTTTCCATTGACCAGGCAAATACTTTTGGTAAGGCACCGTTCGGCGAAGCTATCGGACCAATGGCCGCACGTGGTGAACCCACCGGCCTGATCATTTACAAGGGTTACATTATTGCCAGCTGGGGTGAGCCTGAGCGGGTGGACATGGTGCACAGTGTGACGAAAAGTTTTCTCAGCACCCTTGTGGGCAAGGCGATCGACTCGGGACTGATCCGAAGCGTGATGGACACGGTGGCGGCCATCGATCCGGTATTTGAGCTCTATGATCCTGGCGCACCAGGCAAGGCGGTTCTCTACCGGCCATTTGATACCCCCCACAACCGCACGATCACCTGGAATGACCTGTTGCGGCAGACCAGCGACTGGGAAGGCACGCTCTGGGGCAAACCCGAATGGGCCGACCGGCCGGACAGCAGCCAGGCTGACTGGAAAACGCGGAAACGTTTTCCATCCGGCAGCCGCTACGAATACAATGATGTGCGGGTAAATGCACTTGCGCTTACACTCACAGGTGTCTGGCGCCGGCCATTACCGCAGGTGCTGAAACAATTCATCCTCGATCCGATCGGGGCATCGGACCGGTGGAGATGGAGCGGTTATAACAATTCCTGGATCACGCTCGATGGCATGCCGGTGCAGAGCGTAAGCGGCGGAGGCCACTGGGGTGGTGGGATTTTTATGGATGCCTATGATATGGGCAGGTTCGGACTGCTGGCCGTACGACGGGGGAAATGGAATGGCCGGCAGCTGATCAGCGAAGATTGGATTACGCAGGCACTTACTCCCACATCCGCCAGGACAGACTATGGTTATATGAACTGGTATCTGAATACGGATAAAAAATTACTGCCGGCAGCACCCATAAATGCGTTCATGCATATCGGCAACGGCAACAACCTGGTATATGGGGATCCTTCACACGACCTCGTGATAGTAGCCCGCTGGATCACCTCCAAAGGCATGAATGCAGTAATAGAACAGGTTATGAAAGCCGGTGGTTGGGATGAACCGGCAACAAAATAAATCCAGCGCCACGGAATTCAAACTTGTATTGTCAACCCCGGTTATGTTCAAACCACTATTGCTTTGCCTGACCCTCGCCACAGTCCTGTCTGCCCGTTCGCAACAGGCCGGGATCAGCACGGGTATTTCATTTGACGTCAACAACCGCTTCGGTGCACGCCAGGTACCCCTCTCCCTGGTGCTGGTCAGCCCGTTTAACACTGATCTTTCCCTTTTGGTAAAAGCGGACGGCGCCCTGCCCGTGTCAGGCCGGCGCGATGCCGAGGCCTATACCCTCCAATCCGGTTTCAATCCATCTGTACGGCTCAACGAAACGATCCGTACCACCTGGCTGGGACTCTCGCTGGGTCTTCGTTTCGGGCTGAAACATTTTTCAGGACGCAATTACCTCTTCGCGGATATGATTCCACTGGGCCTGGGCAGCCAGTCTGTAAAGGTGAAGTATGAAGGTTATGATAACGTCAATTACGAAGTCCTCAATCCGGACAACGATCTCCGTCGGGTAGGTTATTTCGCCGGTGCGGGTGGCGGTTTTGTCAGTGGCCCGTTTGTAGCGCAGGTGCATATCCATACACCGCTGGTCGCTGCAAAGGGGGACTACAAACTCAATTACAAATTCGTAGCGCCGATGAGTATCACCATTGGTTACCTGATGCCTGGACGCACGAAAAAATAGTTACCATGAACCGTTACATTGCCATCATTGCTTTTGCATTTACGCTGGTATCGTGCCAGCGGGACCGTTTTTTTGAAGACGAGGATGACCCGGGCCTGAGCCGGCTCACCAGTTATTCGTATGATGTCTGTTCTGCGTATGTTGCGGGCCGGCCATGGGTGCGGCCCTTCTTCAATGTCCTTCGTGGTGAGGCACGGGTTCACCTGCAACTCCGCCCCGATGCAGGAATCTACGACACACTCGACATTGAATTCCCCGGAAGGTTTGAGACAGAACCCCTGCCTGGTTCAGTACCCTGGCAATCGGCTACCACCATGACTTTCGCGGTTCCTGTCGCCAAAGGATTCACCGGTGAAAAGTTCCTGGCGATGGCCGGGCAACAGTTCCCTGCACCGAATACGCAGGTGCTGGTATCACTTCACGGGGAACCGGGACAGGGGGTGGTGACCGGTAGCGGCCGACTCTACCTGATCTCGATCCGCAGGAGCCAGGCAGCAGGACAGGAGTTCGTATGCACCGGGCTCTTCGACGGGAATATCGGTGATTCAATACTGGTCACAAAAGGACGCTTTGATTACCGCATCCGGGAGGACGATCACAACCTGCAGTGATTACTTGGTTGTAAGCATTGCAAAACGCGCGCGTACGCCGACCGCGAAACGTTGTATTTTTTCGCTGCTGCTGTCATACTCACGCTCCCAGGACTGGAACGAGGCATCGTTAAAATCAGCACGGAAGACCACGTCTTTCATATTGGGTGCCAGCAGTTCTATCGAACCCTGCAGCCTTGTCCCTTTTCCTGAAAGGAAAAACTCCCGCCAGGTTTCTTCATCGGCAGCAGCTACTGTAATACGGAATGCCGTGTTCCCGGTAAAATTGATTTTTTCAATGGCTGACACACGGTTAGAAGGAAGTCCGTTGATGGTAAACCTGAAATTCGATGCCAGTACAGTTTTTGACTTGCCACTGGCCTGCACCAAAGTGCCGCCGCCCGTACCTTGTTTGAGGTTCGGTGCTGAAAATGCAACCGTAAACCTTGCGGCATCCTTTGAGGCGCCATCGAGTGATGAGATCGATATTTCACGGAAACTCACATCCGAATAATTCAGTACTTCTTTTGCTCTGAAATCAAAATCGGCACTTGTCAGGGTGAAAGACGCGCGGCCATTGGCCTGCTGCATGCTGGAGATAATACCAATCGATTCATCCGA
Organism: Chitinophagaceae bacterium; assembly: GCA_004173355.1. GTDB lineage: Bacteria > Bacteroidota > Bacteroidia > Chitinophagales > Chitinophagaceae > JBEVJC01. Next base: position 16,189 of record SEAD01000078.1, read on the forward strand.
GATCACCAGGTCCATCGTGCCAGTATAGGAAAGCCGGCCATTGATGAGCGTGTCCAGCAGCCGTGCCGACTTTGTGGGGACGGTCATATTTCCGTAGGTGAGGTAAAGTGTTTTTGGGGTAAAGGTTTTCTGTATCTGTGCGGCGACTTGTCCCGATATAAAAACAAAAGCCAGCAGCAGGACTGCTGCTACCGGAAGACGATGTTTGGAAGTATGCATGGTAGTGTTTTAATGAAGATAATCCCGTCACACTATCCTCCACTATAAACCAGCGAAAACCTTGCAGAAATACCAGAATCAGGGGAGAAGTTCAGCCCCACTTCACCGGCGGGCCCGATGGAATGAACCGCACTGGTAAGCCCCCGGTTTTTGGTTTCAGCCATCCGGCGAGCCATTCCATACCCGGCTCTTCACTGGGAATATGCCCCATGATGATCAGTGATGTTTTTGCACCGGATGCCCGCAGGTCACGCATATATTCCATCGTTTCCCATTCAACCAGCTCACCGATCATTACCAGGTCGGGTTTCGTGGTATTGATCCCCCGGATCTGGCTGCTGCCACCTTCGGCACCAACCATCAGTGTGACCATCCGGATTCTTGCCTCCGGATCGCCCATGTATCGCAGCATGCCGGTGCCCAGGCTTTTTTTGGTAAGGCTGATAATATCTTTCAACGGACTGCCCGGAAGGGTTATCCTCGATGGTGCTTCGGGATCCGAATACTTTTTCCATCCCAGCTTGCCCAGCACACCCTCATACACTCCATCATTTGTAAAGGAGTGTATATAATCGTGGCAGCGCCAGACTACGATATTGTGCCGGTCCAGCAAAGCCTGTTTGAATTTGTAGGTGTCGTTATCCTGGAGTTTGGATGTATCGTCGAAATGGTCGTAAAACACCGGTTCGTGCGCAATAACCAGGTTTGCCCCGGCCTTGGCCGCCTGCCTTATAACTTCGACGGTTGCAAACATGGTGGTGACGATGCCGGTAAGCGGCTGTGCGGGATTACCTGATTTTACGGTATCGATAGTGTTGGGAATCGGACCGGTGGGCACCGCCGCAATGACCAGGTTGATGGCGTCCTGGATCGTCATGGCAGGTACGGGGTCTGTGGCAAAACTGATAAGGGGTATCCCGGTGAGACTGATGATACCGGCTGTTCCGGTAACCGACTGGACAAATTTCCTGCGATCCATACACAAAAGGTTTAGTTGTTCAAGATCCGTTTTTTTTGTGATGTACAGCGGGGGTTCCGGAAAGTATAAAGCCACCCGGAGGGTGGCTTTAGTTCTTTAATACTGGACGGTAATAAAAAAAGTAGAAGTTGACTGATACTGGATTTTTTGGTTTTTCGGATTTTTGGATGTTTGGTTTTTCTTGCGGACTGGATTTCGATTGGTTTTTTTGGATCTGGACTTAACTGGTTTTTCGGACGTTGGATGATCGGTCTTTCGGTTTGGATTTTGGATAGATTGATATTGCTATCAATCAACTTCTGATGCAAACATAAGACCCTCACGATTACCCGCCTAGAGATAAACTACCCGATCTTGATGTGAAAAATACGGTGTCCCAACTTTGAAAGAATACGATGCATAAAAAAACCACCACGAAGACTCGTGATGGTTTAAAGTTTTTAATACTGGACGGTAAAAAACTCAGAAGCTGACCGACATTGGATTTTAAAAACGGACGGTTTCAGGATTTGGATGATTCGGTTCTTCGGTTCTGGATATTGGATGATACGGTTCTTCGTTCTGGATATTGGATATCGAATTGGTATCAATCAACTTCTGATGCAAACATAGATACATGCGTGACACAGGTCAAGAGATATTCTACCCGATTTTGATGTTAAAAATACTGAAACACGAACGGTTGATCGTGCAGATCCCGCTCCTGCAGCGGCCCCCCAGCCCAAACTGCTCTCCAATATGTAAGTGTTTAGAGCAGGGCAGAGACTGCCACAGGGTTGTTTGAGCGATGTCGTGCAGGATCGCACCACACCGGATCGCCATCGTTCAGCTCCTGTGTACGGGGATTGTTTTTTATGGCCCGGCTACAAAAAATCCTGTGAAGGGAAACAGATATAGCGTGCGGGAACCATCGCACTGAGCCAGACATTATTCTCGGAGATAAAAAATGTAAATCCATCCGCTACCATGGCTGCGGTATCTATTTCCAGAACCACCGGTTTCCCATGCCGCGCACCAACCTCACGGGCGGTGGCCGGATTGTCGCTCAGGTGCACATGGGTACGTTCCCGGGGTTGCAATCCTCCGGCACGGATCGGAGCGATGTTTTGCACGGCAGTGCCGTGATACAGCTGCGAAGGCGGAATGCGGACAGGCAGGTCGAGATCAACGGGGATGGAATGTCCCTGGCTGGCACGGATCATCGTGCGGTCAGTATCGAAGGCAAAACGTTTTTTGGTATTTGTGTGGACAATGTGGTCCAGCTGGTCAGGGGAGAGGGGAGAACCATGGGCCGCAAAGGCGTCGAGAAGCGCTTTAACCTCCACCCATCCGCGGGCATCAGGATGGATGCCGATCAGTCCGGGCTGGTGGCGGAGCACCAGGCTCAGGAACTTGCTGAAGCGTTTGATTTCTTTTTCTTCCATATGTATAAAAAAAAAGGGCCAGGATAGAAATCCAGCCCCGTTTTAAAATCCAATATCCTATGAAAAACCATTGCAATGATACAGTCCATTTCTTTCCCATGCAATACCCGGAACAGGTATTTTTCAACATTCCTGTTAAAACAGCTGATGATTAACAAATTGTAAACGGGGCCAGCCGGAAATTTTATTTTGCTGTTAAAAAAAGCTCGCTATTTTTGCACCCAATAACAGAAGACATGATCAATAACCTGCATATCCATCATCATCATCTTACACAAGCGGTAAGCTGTGATGGTATTATGTAGTGTTCAGCATAATTTACTTTTCAGGGGCTTACCGGCAGGTAGGCCTTTTTTATTGCAAAAAACAAAACGGGAAATACCCGGAAGGACATGAAACTCAAAATAGCGATCCAGAAGTCAGGCAGGCTTTCCGAAGATTCACTTCGTTTACTCAAGGAATGTGGCATCGAGATATCCAACGGCAGCAAACTCAAGTCTACCAGCCCCAACTTCCCGCTGGAGGTTTTTTTCCTCCGCGATGACGATATCCCGCAGTATGTGGAAGATTCGGTGGCCGATATCGGTATAGTGGGGGAAAATGTGGTGTTTGAGAAAAACAAGGACGTGCAGGTGCTGGAACAGCTCGGGTTCGGTAAATGCCGGCTATGCCTGGCCGTCGGACGGAATGAAGAATACAGCCGCGCAGCCCTCCAGGGCAAACGCATTGCCACCAGTTATCCCGTGATCCTGCAGGGGTTCCTCGACCGCGAAAATATTACCGCTGAAATCCACGAAATCAGTGGCAGTGTTGAAATTGCCCCCGGCATCGGGCTGGCCGAAGCAATCTGCGACCTGGTCAGCACCGGATCCACCCTGCTGTCGAACGGACTCAAAGAGGCAGAGACGATCCTGCATTCCCAGGCAGTGCTGATCCGCGGCAAACAACTCAACACGGAAAAAAATGCGATCCTTGAACAGCTGCTGTTCCGCCTCCGCGCGGTGCGCCAGGCAAAAAACAACAAGTACATACTGCTGAATGCACCCAATCACAAACTGGACCAGATCATCTCCCTGCTGCCCGGCATGAAAAGCCCTACGGTACTGGCACTGGCAACCTCCGGCTGGAGCAGCGTGCACAGCGTGATCGACGAAAATGATTTCTGGAATATTATCCAGCAACTGAAAGAAGCAGGCGCGCAGGGAATCCTGGTAGTGCCTATCGAAAAAATGATCCTTTAAATTGTTGCAATGACGATTATCAATAACCCCCCGAAAGACGAATGGAAAGAGCTGCTGGCACGTCCCGCACTGGAAGCAGAAAGCCTCCACGATGCAGTGGGAGCGGTCATCCGGGAAGTCCGGGAGAAAGGTGATGATGCACTCCGCGCACTCACCCAGCGTTTCGACGGTGTCAGTACCGGCGCACTCGCCGTGACCCCGGAAGAGTTTTCGGAGGCCGAACTTTCGCTCGATGATGCGCTGAAAAATGCGATCCAGCTGGCCCACCAGAATATTTACCGTTTCCATATCACCCAGAAAACAAAAGAAGACCGGGTGGAAACCATGCCGGGTGTATGGTGCTGGCGCAAATCAGTGGCCATCGATAAAGTCGGTCTCTATATCCCCGGTGGTAATGCGCCGCTGTTCTCCACGGTACTCATGCTGGGTGTGCCCGCCAAAATCGCGGGCTCCCGGGAGATTGTGCTTTGCACACCCCCTCAGAAAAACGGACAGGTACACCCCGCCGTGCTTTTTGCGGCATCCGTGGCGGGAATCAGCCGTGTATTCAAAGTCGGTGGTGCACAGGCTATCGCTGCCATGGCCTATGGTACGGCCAGCATTCCCCAGGTGTACAAGATTTTCGGGCCGGGTAACCAGTATGTCAACTGTGCGAAATCACTGGTGCAGTCAAATGTAGCCATTGATATGCCGGCCGGACCCAGTGAGGTCTGCGTACTGGCTGATGAAACCGCAAATCCCTGTTATGTGGCGGCAGACCTGCTTTCACAGGCGGAACATGGGGCGGACAGCCAGGTGCTGCTGGTCACCACCTCCGCACCTCTCGCGGAAAAAGTAAAGGCCGAAGTGGAAAAACAACTCGGTCCGCTTGGCCGGCGCGACCTGGCTGAAGGCGCACTCAGCCGTAGCCGCATTGTGGTGATGGACAATATGGAGGAAGCCACGGAAATGGTAAATGAATATGCACCGGAACACCT
>SEAD01000367.1 GCA_004173355.1 Chitinophagaceae bacterium
CAAAGACGCGGTTGATATAGCAAGAAACGCACTTAAAGACGCAAAAAGCAAGAACAGGAATATCCTGATCATCGATACGGCAGGTCGCCTCGCGATAGATGAAGCGATGATGACCGAGGTAGCCAATATCAAATCGGCCGTCAACCCCAACGAGATCCTCTTTGTGGTGGACAGCATGACCGGCCAGGATGCGGTCAATACGGCAAAGGCCTTCAACGACCGTCTTGACTTCACCGGTGTGGTACTTACCAAACTCGACGGTGATACCCGCGGTGGTGCGGCGCTGTCGATCAAATACACCGTAAACAAACCGATCAAGTTTGTCAGCAGCGGTGAAAAAATGGATACCCTCGATGTATTCTACCCCGAAAGGATGGCCCAGCGGATCCTCGGTATGGGTGATATCACTTCCCTTGTGGAAAAAGCGCAGGAACAATTTGACGAGGAACAGGCGAAAAAACTCGAAAGCAAGATCCGCAAAAACAAATTTGACTTTGCCGATTTCAAGACCCAGCTGGAACAGATCAAGAAAATGGGCAACATGAAGGACCTGCTGGGAATGATCCCCGGGGTAGGCAGCAAAATAAAAGACCTCGATATCAACGACGACGCCTTCAAGGGTATCGAGGCCATGATCAACTCCATGACACCCGAAGAACGTGGCAATCCTGACCTGATCGATAACAACCGAAGGAAAAGGATCGCCAAAGGCTCCGGTAAGGAAATCGGGGATGTAAATGCCTTTATGAAGCAGTTCGAGCAGATGCGCGATATGATGAAAGGGATGAATAAAATGAATATGTTCGGCAAGATGATGCCGGGTATGCGCCGCTGACCGGCCACTACCGGCCGTTAGTGGGAAACACGCCGCCTGCGCCGGTTACAGGCCGTTGATAAAAAAGCCCGTAAATCGGCTTGGGATTTCCGGCGGGGGTCCTTACCTTCGCCCTTCCGGTATCGACCGGAACTAACAACTATTGTTTAACGCTGTTAAATTTCTATTTAATGTCAGCAAAAATCCGACTTCAACGTCACGGGTCTAAAAAAAGACCTTT
>SEAD01000220.1 GCA_004173355.1 Chitinophagaceae bacterium
TGCGTATTCCGTTTGCTGAATGAAGTGAAATCCTCGTAGCCAAAGAGCAGTGCCGCAGCGGCATTGAGCCGGTCCTGTTCTACCCGGTAGGGAAAGAAATACGCCCGGTCGTCAAGGAAAGGATCCTTCCGGGTATACACCTGGTACGCGTACTCGCGGCTCCGGGCATCGAAGCGGGAATGTGCATCGGGCGCCACTTCCTGCAGCCCGCGGAGCACGATATCCGGCGGCAGGATGGCGTTCATCTTGTACAGCAGCTGTGGATGGAGTGGCAGCTCATCGTCAAAATGGAAAAAATTCTGCAGGGCATGCACCCCGGCATCCGTGCGCGAGGAACCGGTCAGCCGGCAGTCCCTGCGATGCAGGATGCGAAAAGCCTTTTCCACCTCGGACTGGATGGTGACCGCGTTGTCCTGGGTCTGGAACCCGCTGTAGGCTGTACCCTTATAAGCTAATTCCAGGAAATATCTGGGCATATCTGAAAAATATAAACCGGCGCGGGCTGTCAGCGCTGCAACGCACGGAAACGGTCGATGAAATAATTATCACCCAGCTCCTGCTCGAGTGTATGGAAAGCAGCGGGATCAGACACCTGGCTGTATGACTGTTCAAAAAGTTTGAACCGCCCACCGTCACCGGGAAACAGGCGACCGAGTTCGCGGAGCCCGGCCGTGCTGATACAGTACGAGCGCGTGAGCTTTGCAGCCTCTGCAAGCATAGCCTTCTCATTGGGGGCAGCCTTCATTTTTTTAGAAGCCCGGCGGATCTCCACTTCAGTGGCAATGTTCTTACAGTTCACCGCCACAGGGGCCAGCACGGCATTACCCGTATCCACGCGGCCCCCATCCATCAGCCGGTACTTCCCGGAGGCAGGCGGGATCAGGATCCTGATCGTATCCCTTCCCCCCTCGTATTCGTCAATAAACGTGACGCCGAATCCGAGGGTGGTTGAACTTTCCCCACGCCGTGTGATGACCGACTTCCGGAAAGCCGGAGGCTGGACGGGTGGCGGTACGGTGTGCTCCGGGGCAAACACCGGCTCAGCAGGCTTTATTTCAGTGACCATCGCTGGAGCCTTTTCAATTGTATCTTTTTTTAACCCGGCATCTGTAACAACGGCCAGCACCGTATCCGGCGCGGCTTCCGGCTTCGTGGCAGGCAACCTGGCTGAATCAACGCCAGCGGCAGCCACCACAGTCTCCGGCACCGGATTGAGGGGTTTTGTCTCCGCCGGTTTTGTTTCTTTCCTGATCCGTACCATGTTGAACCGGAGCGACGGATCATTGGTGGCTTTCGCAAGGATCTCGGTAAACCGGCTCACGTTCCTTGGCTCTGCCCGAAAGGCACTCACGGATTTCTCTGCATTCAACGATGTCCCGCCCTGCTCATCAAGTGCCCAGTCCCCGGCTTCCGCCGCACGCAGCAAATAGCCATGGTCATTCCCCTTCATTTCCAGCCGGAACACCTGGTCAGGAAAACGGTTCTGCGGAAAACCAATGCGGACCAGGTAAGTACTGTCCGCCAGACCGGGCAGGATGATATAGTTGTTGTTCCCGGAGCTATAGGTGCGGTCGTCCAGTTTTACAAAGAACGGCTGGACCGATTCGAGATAGACATAGTACGCCCGCTGGGCAAATACAAGCGTGGTACTAACTACTAACAGGGCCAGGCAGACAAACTTCTTCATTCAGGTCGTTATCCCTCAAATTTAACTGAAATAAACCATCTGTATCAGGGAGGGAGTCCACCTTTCATCATTTTCCCCGCAGGGGGAACGGGAAGACCGGTAATTTTACAGACACAAAAATTGAAATGATGAACAGACTGGTTTTACTGGCTGTCGCCGGTACGATTGCAACCGCAGCCCATTCACAGCAGCAGCAACAGGCTGACACAAGCTGGAAAAAAGAATACCGCGCTTCTGCCACAAGGATCAACGACCTCGTACATACCCGTCTCGATGTGCGGCCCGATTACAGCAACTCCCATCTTTACGGTAAAGCATGGATTACCCTGCAACCACATTTCTACGCCACTGATTCACTGAGTCTCGACGCAAAAGGAATGGAGATAAAAAAAGTAAGCCTGTACTCCAATGGAAAAGAACAGCCGCTGAAGTACACCTACGACGATTTTACTATCCGGATCAGCCTGGGCAAAACCTACAAGGCCGGACAGTCGTACACCGTGTATGTCGAATACACCGCGAAACCGGATGAGTTCGAAGAAAAATATGCCCGCAACCAGATGCTTGGCATCAAGGGACTTTATTTCATCAATCCGAAAGGCGAAGAAAAGGATAAACCCACACAGATCTGGACACAGGGCGAAACGGAATCCAACTCTGCCTGGTTCCCCACCATCGACGCTACCAACCAGCGTTGCACACAGGAGATCACGATTACCGTACCGGAAAAATATGTGACACTGAGCAACGGGAAACTCGTTTCGCAGAAAAAAAATGCAGACAAAACACGGAGTGATTACTGGAAAATGGAATTGCCACATGCACCCTATCTCTTCTTTATGGGTGTGGGTGAATACACCGTAGTGAAAGACAGCTGGCGCGGGAAAGAAGTTAACTACTACGTGGAACCGGAATACGGACCGGTAGCGAGAAAGATCTTTGGCAATACACCGGAGATGATGACTTTCTTTTCAAAAATAACCGGCGTTGATTTTCCCTGGATAAAATATTCACAGATAACGGGACGCGACTATGTAGCCGGTGCCATGGAAAATACCACCGCCACCATCCACCAGAATTTTGCACAGCAGGATGCACGTGAGCTCATCGATGGAAACAGCTGGGAAGGCACCATCGCGCATGAGCTGTTCCACCAGTGGTTTGGCGATTATGTTACTACGGAAAGCTGGAGCAACCTCACCCTCAACGAGTCTTTCGCAGATTACAGCCAGACCCTCTGGAGCGAATACAAGGAGGGCAAGGATGCGGGTGATGCGGAAAATTTCCAGGGCCTGCAGGGTTACCTGCGCAGCGGCTCGGGTGAAAAAAACCTTGTACGTTTTTATTACCCTGACCGGGAAGACATGTTCGATGCAGTGAGTTACCAGAAAGGCGGACGCATCCTGCACATGCTCCGCTACCTCGTGGGTGATGATGCATTTTATAAAGCAATCAACCTGTACCTCACTACCAATAAATTCAAATCTGCTGAAGCACACCAGCTGCGTCTCTCTTTTGAAGAAGTAACGGGTCGCGACCTCAACTGGTTTTTCAACCAATGGTATTTCGGGAATGGAAATCCGGATGTGGAGATCAGTTACCTGTATGATGACGCCGCAGGAAAAGTAACAGTAATTGTGAAGCAGGTTCAGCCGGGGGGTAAAACCTTCCGTCTCCCGCTTGCAGTGGACATGTACAATGGCACCACCAAAAAACGGTATGATGTATGGGCTTCGAACGCAGTGGACAGTTTCAGTTTCCCCTACAGTACCCGTCCCGACCTGGTGAATGTGGATGCGGAAAAGGTAATGCTCTGGACAAAAAAGGATGATAAAACCGCAGACAATTTCCTGCACCAGTTCCGGGTCGCGGGCAATTACATGGACCGCCGCGAAGCGATCGAGTATTTTGTTTCCAAACCCTATGAGCAGAAAACAACAGAGCTGCTGAAACTCGCGCTCAATGATAAATACTCCGGGATCCGGAGCCTCGCACTTTCCAAAGTAGACCTTTCCAATGCCGTCCAGCGCACGGCACTGGAACCGGTGGTGGCGAAACTGGCGAAGTCGGATCCGCAGTCGACCGTTCGCGCCGGTGCTATCCGCACATTGGGTGAAACGGGTGACAAACAATATCTCGACCTGTACCGAAAAGGCATGAGTGATTCATCCTACAGTGTGGCAGGTGCCTCACTGGAAGCATTGTCTGTCCTGGATCCTTCGGCATCACTGACTGCTGCAAAGGAGTTACGGAAACAAACCAACAAGGGCTGGCTGAAAGAATCAATCATGCTCGTGATGGCGAAATCAGGTGATGAGGAAACTTTTGACGAACTGCTCAGCAACTTTACCTCACTCGACCTGCAGTCCCGCTTTGGTGAAGTGCAGAACCTGGTAGTATACCTGCAGTCGATAAGGAACACGGAGAAATTTAAAAAGGGAGTGGATGAACTGCTGGCATTCAAGGAGGCTATACCACCTGCCCTGAAGGAGCGCACCGATCCCTATCTCAGCCAGATGCTCAACAGCATCCTCACTGCCAAACAACAGGCTTCAAAAGCCGATCCGTCCAATGCTGCATTAAAAGACCAGGCTACCTACATAGCAGGTAAACTGAATAAAAAAGCATTCTGACATAATCATGGTCACACAAAAATCCCGGTGGAAAATAATCCACCGGGATTTTTTTATGCCCTGGCCTACCTGCCGATTGCATAACCGACAGAAAGGCCAATTATGCTGGTCCTGACCTTTGTGGAGGAGTTGGTGACTTCTGAATAATTGAAAAGGTTATTCAACCCGAGGTTAAAACCCGCGGATACAAAAAGCTGTTCGCTGATAAAATAACCAGCCATCAGGCTGGCAGCGATCTCCAGGCGTTTGATGGAAAAACGGGCATCACTTTCCTTATCGAACAGATCGTACCTGCTGTCCCGGTATTTGAATTTACCGGTCAGACCGAAATTGAAATCCGGCCCCAGGCCTGCAAAGAATTTATCCTTGTGGTAAACAGCCAGTACCGGGATATCCAGCGTGAGCATGTTGATCGTAATCCCGTTGAGGTCTTTGATTTTTGCATTTTTTGACGAGAGCAATGCACCGGGCTGGATGGAAAACTGGTCGCTGATCCGGTAGTCGCCCACTACCCCTGCATGGAACCCGATACCGGTGCCGCTGTATTTCGTTGGCGTTGACACGAGGCCGGAGCTGATATTGAGACCGCCTTTGAGGTAAAGTTTAAGCGGGTTTTCCTGCGCGCGGACCTGAAGGACGATGAGACCGGTGAAAATTAAAAGAAGGGATTGCCTGTTCATGATGGTTTGATTTTATAGATCAAAAATCATGGATCAGGACCGGACCGGAAATACTCAATTTGATGTAGCACTGACGCGAAGGGAAATGAATTTACCATTTACCACCTGCGCCACCACCACCAAACCCGCCGCCGCCGAATCC
>SEAD01000079.1 GCA_004173355.1 Chitinophagaceae bacterium
CCCCTTATGGCCGATGGTACTGCACAACAATGCGGGAGAGTAGGTAGCTGCCATATTTATTTAAAAAAGCCTTCCGGTCTAAACACCGGAAGGCTTTTTTTATGTACTTAAACCAAGGGGTAACCAGGATGCACCCGATACCGATCCGGCATAGGTCTTATCCCATGCAGACACATCGGTATCAGAATAATACCGACATTTGCGATCACGAATGACCAGACAAGAACGAATCATACTTTTCCTGCTCGCAAGTCTCAACTTCACGCACTTCCTCGACTTCATGATCATAATGCCGCTGAGCAATTACCTGATCCCCTATTTCAGTATCAGCGCAAAAGACTTCAGCTTCCTGGTCAGTTCCTACTCCATCAGCGCCGCCGTGTCCGGTTTCTTCACCGCATTTATAGTAGACCGCTTCGACCGCAAAAAGGTACTCGTCTGGTCGTACATCGGATTCATGGCCGGTACCATCGCCTGCGGATTTACCAACTCCTTTTCAATGCTGCTCATTGCCCGTATCGTGGCCGGACTCTTCGGTGGTATCATTGGGGCACAGGTGATGGCCATCATCGCAGATACTTTCAGCTACGAACGTCGCGGTAAGGCAATGTCATCCGTGACCGCCTCCTTCGCAGTGGCATCCGTAATCGGGGTGCCTTTCTCGATGCGGCTGACGGAATGGTTCCATGGCGACTGGCACGCACCATTCCTGCTGGTTGGTGGAGTCGGACTCCTCATGCTGCCCCTTGTGATCCGATACGTACCGCCTATCGCCACACACCTGCAGCAGGGAGCCCGACGTAGCCCGCTGGACCTGCTTCAGACTCTGCTCAGCCATCCGGGCAGGCGTTCGGCATTGCTTTTTTCCTGTCTCCTCATGATGGGACATTTCCTGATCATCCCCTTTATCACACCCTTCCTCGAATTCAACCGTGGTTACCATAAATCACTCATCCCTGTCATTTACCTGGCAGGCGGCAGCGCCTCTCTCATCGGTACCTTTATACTCGGGCGTTTATCCGACCGGAAAGGTAAACTGCCGGTCTTTTCCGCCTGTGTATTGCTGTCGCTCGTCATGGTGCCCCTTATCACCTCCATGCCGATCGTGCCCCTGCCGGTCGTACTCGGTTTTTTTGCGCTGCTGTTTATACTCGCCGCAGGCAGGGCCCTCACAGCCCAGGCGATGATCAGCGAGATCGTACCACCCGAACAACGCGGCAGCTTCATGAGTTTCAACGGCTGTGTGCAGCAGGCAGGGACCGGTATCGCATCCCTTATTGCCGGTTATGTGGTGTATAATGACAGCTCGGGAAGGTTGTATCACTACGACTGGCTGGGATACCTCAGCATCGCCGTGCTCCTGGTCTCCCTGCTGATGGCGCGCCGACTGTTTGCCGGTAGTGATGCCCGTTCCGTACCAGCCTGATTTGTTGTTTCGGGGAGATGTACTACCTTTCAGGACATCAAATAACCAACATGAAACTTCTCCGTTCCGGCCTCCTCGTCTGCTTCACACTGGTGCTTTTTTCCTGCAACAGGCAGAACGCCCTGAAATTCAACAACAATATTATTTCCCTGGAAAATGCACTGCTGCCGTCGGTGACCACCAGCCAGTCAAAGATTGACGGATACATCGAAGCCGGCAACTGGGACAGCCTGAAAGCGGTTAGCCTCCGTATGGAAGGACTGGTAAATGAAGCAGTGGTGAAACTGAAAGACATGAAAAGCCCGGACCTGACGGGTGCTGAAGACTTCAAAAAAGCATCCCTCCGTTATTTCGAATACTTCAAGGGAATTTATACCGGGTATGCAAACATTGCCTCACAGACAACCGACGAAGACCGCAATAAAGCAGCAGAGGAATTCACCAGCATGATCACCAAAAAAGATGATGTGCTCCGGAGCTACCAGGAATCGCAAGTTCGCTTTACCAAAGCAAACAACGTGAAACTGGAACAGCCAAAGCCATAAACGGCACCCGGTTATTTTACTACCCGGGTAACGGGATACCGCAGGTAAGCAGGTTCAAACCACTTTGACTGCTGGTACACAAAATTCAATTGGGCAGGACCACTCTTTGCAAAAACAGAATCGGCGGCCCGGCGCTGGTCCAGCCTGGCGCGGGCATCCGGATCCTGTTTCAGGTAACCCGCTGCAATGTCCTCGAACGAGTACGCGGAATAACCCTCTTTCTGCCCAAGGATCCCGTCAAAAAAGTTCCATGCAAAATATGAATCTTCTGCATGTGGTTCCAGTACCTCTACCAGGAACCGGTTCGCCAGCTGGTTCATCGGCACATACAGGTCACCCTTGCGGTAACTGACCTTTTCCCTGCTCACCCGGATTTTTATATCCGAGTTGGGGTGGTGTCCTTCATAAGGTCTGGCGGCTGATTTATAGTCGTCGATATGATACACTTCCACCTCAACAAGCGTGTCTGTACGGAACGCACGCATCTGCACCTTATTCAACCGGAGCAGCTCAATCACTTTCCACCATCCCTGCGGAATGATATAGGCCTGTGGTACCTGCACCTGGTCAAGTACTTTGTATCCGTCGTAAAATGGAATGTCCCTGACATACGGTTTGCTGCGGTCGTAATACAGGCGCGGTAAACCCGACACCTCACTGGGTTTCTGTCCGCTGCTGTATCCGCGGAAAGTTATCAGGCGGGATACCGAGCGGTCTGCTGTCCATTTCACCGGGAAGCTGGAAGCCTTGATAGTGGCCTGTTTGGCGCGGTCGCGCACATCACGGATCTGCTCACTCATGGCAGATGTGAACTCGATAAAGGATTTCTCAAGGGCAAGTGTTGCTTCCACCCGCTGCCTGTACGGTTTGAGCATATGTGTTTCAGGCATGAAAGAAAATGTATTCCATAATGCGGCATAACCACTTCCATAACGGGGGCTGTCCCAGAATTCCTGCCAGCCATCTTCCACCTTGTTGCCTCCCCAGAAGTTGACATAGGGAATCATATCATGCCCTTTTTCCTTCATACGGGTATACATGGAAGGTTCAAACCGCGTATGCATAAACTCACCCATCTCACCGCCGAGTTTGTTATGCTGCGAGGTCAGCAATGTAATGACATGCTGGTAGTCCGCACCGTTACTCACGTGGTTGTCTACAAACACGTCGGGATCGAGTAACTGGAAAATATCCGCGAACGCGCGCGCATCCCTTGAATCGGATTTGATGAAATCACGGTTGAGGTCTAAATTCTGGGAATTGCCACGGAAACCAAATTCCTCGGGACCATCCTGGTCAACCCGGTAATCGGCACTCCGGTTGAGACATCCACCAATATTGTACACCGGGATGATAGCCACCACCACATTGTCACGCAGCCTGTACCCACGGTTGATTACTTCTTTCACCAGCAACATGCTGGCGTCAATACCGTCCGGCTCACCCGGATGGATCCCGTTATTGAAAAGGATGATACGTTTGTTGCGCCTGCGGATGGCGCCGGGGTCTGTGTCGCCATTCTCCGATACCAGCACGAGGTGCAGGGGAAATCCGGCATCGGTCATACCCATCTCCAGCATCTTCACCTTGCCAGACAACCGGTCGGCCTCCTGCCACCAGCTGATGGCTTCCTGGTAAGCAGGGGTCTGGCTGCCGCCAGACCTGTCAAATCGCGTCGGGGGAAGCTGGGCAGCGGATAACAATGAAAAAAGGAGCAAGGAGGCGAGAACGGGTAAACGCATGCGGGTAGTTTAAACTGCCGCGAAAATAACCATATGGGTCTTATTTTAATGTACGGCAACCCGTTTAAACACAACAAAAAAAGCGCTCCCGGGGGAACGCCTTTCAAATATTGGTCGGTCAGATCTTTCTGATGAAGCTTACTTGGCAGCCAGCACCTTGCGGGTCAGCTTGCTTTTCAGGTTGGCCGCCTTGTTCTTGTGGATTACACCACGCTTGGCCAGTTTGTCAATCATGCTGGCAACCAATGGCAATTTTGTTTCCGCTTCAGCACCTTCTGCTGCTTTCAGTGAACGGATAGCGTTACGGGTGGTTTTACCATTGTACCTGTTTCTTTCCCGACGTTTTGCCGCCTGACGGACATCTTTTTTTGTTGCCTTGTGATTAGCCATTGTATCAATTTTAAGGGACGGCAAAGGTAAGGGCGGAGCGGGTAAATGCCAAATTTTACCGGATCTAATTCAAAAAACATTATTCGCAACGCCTCTCTCAGCAACTGCCGGCCCTGTAAAGGACCTGAGGTGGAGCAGCTCCTGCCAAAAGCGGGAAGGGCAGGTTAAAAACCTTTAAACCATCACAATAACCCCTAGGAGTTCGGAGTTTTTAAGCGATATTTGTAAGCCAAATTCGCGCACAATGAAGGATTTTTCCTATATAACCAGTTCCTCGCCCGCATTCATAGAAAACTTATACCAGGAATTCATAAAAAGCCCGGATACTGTTGACCCGGAGTTCCGCAAATTCTTCGAAGGATTTGATTTCGCCGCCGCGCAATCGCGCCCGGCCGGCAGCAACGGACAGTCCAATGGCGTACATACAGAGTCACCCGCCACCCATGTAACAACGGATGGCGTGGACTGGAAAAAAGAACTCGGTGCCTACCGGATGATCCTGGGCTACCGCAACAAAGGCCACCTGGTAGCCATCACCAACCCGATCCGTACAAGGAAAGACCGGAATGCCAACCTTGACCTTGGTTTCTTTGGTTTTACTGAAGCCGACCTCGACAAGACATTCTTTGCAGGTAACCTGATCGGCCTCGGTACCACCACACTCAGCAATATCATCACCCACCTGAAGAAATGTTATTCCTCACATGTGGGGATCGAATTCAAATACATCAGCGACCAGAAAAAAGTGGACTGGCTGACCAACGAAATGGAACGCAGTTTCATCAACCCGCTCAGCCTCGATAAACGGAAGCGTGTACTCGAGAAACTGAACCAGGGTGTGATGTTTGAGAAATTCCTGCACACCAAATACGTAGGCCAGAAAAGATTCTCACTCGAAGGTGGTGAAAGTACCATCCCCGCGCTGGATGCAATCATCAATACATCCGCCGATCTTGAAGTAAAGGAAGTAGTGATCGGGATGGCCCACCGTGGACGCCTGAATGTGCTGGCCAATATCATGGGCAAAACCTACTCACATATTTTCAGTGAGTTTGAAGGTACCGGCGCTGTAGACCAGACCATGGGTTCCGGCGACGTGAAATACCATCTCGGTTTCGGTAGCGAAGTGGAAACGACCAGTAACAAAAAGATCCACCTGAAACTTATGCCCAATCCCTCCCACCTCGAAGCGGTGGATCCGGTGGTGATCGGCTTTGCTCGGAGCAGCGCAAATATCCTGCACGATGAGGACTACCATAAAGTGCTGCCGATCCTGATCCATGGGGATGCCTCCGTGGCCGGACAGGGTGTTGTATACGAAGTGGTGCAGATGAGCAAACTGAAAGGTTATTACACAGGTGGTACTATCCATGTGGTGATCAATAACCAGATTGGCTTCACCACCGATTTTGATGATGCACGCAGTGCCGATTATTGTACCTCACTGGCAGCAATGATCCAGGCACCCGTACTGCATGTCAACGGCGATGACCCCGAATCAGTTGTAAAATGTGCAGAGATCGCGGCCCGCTACCGCAGCGAATTCCACCAGGATGTATTTATTGACCTGGTATGTTACCGGAAACACGGCCACAACGAAGGGGATGATCCCAAATTCACACAACCCAAACTCTACGCGCTCATTGACAAACATCCCAACCCGCGTGAAGTATATATCAAGTACCTGATGGAGCATGGCGAAAGCGATGCGCAGGACCTGGCAAAGGAGATGGAGAAAAAATTCTGGTCAGACCTGCAGGACAGGCTCGATGAAGTAAAACAGAAACCACTTCCATACACCTACCAGCAACCGGAGATATGGTGGAAGAACCTTCGGAGGGCCACAGCGGATGACTTTGTCACTTCGCCGGTGACCGCTATCAGCGAAGAAAAATTCAATGACGTATTCACGGCAATGATGAAATGGCCGGATTCATTCAAACCGATCCGTAAGATTGAAAAGATCCTGCAGGATAAGGTCAAACTTTTTGAAACGGAAGGGAAACTGGATTGGGCAACGGGTGAACTGCTTGCCTACGGAAGTATACTGGCCGACAACAAGGATGTGCGCATGAGTGGACAGGATGTCTGCCGTGGTACATTCTCGCACCGTCATGCCGTACTGCGTGATGAAGAAACCGATGAACCATACAACCGTCTCAGCCGCATCCCGGGTGAAACGGGCAAGTTCAGGATCTTCAACTCCCTGCTGAGCGAATATGCGGTGCTTGGTTTCGAATATGGTTTCGGACTCGCCAATCCGGAAGTACTTGTGATCTGGGAGGCCCAGTTTGGTGACTTCGTCAACGGCGCACAGACCATGATCGACCAGTTCATCGCCTCCGCCGAACAGAAATGGAACCGGATGAACGGGCTGGTAATGCTGCTGCCGCATGGCTACGAGGGGCAGGGCCCTGAACACTCCAGTGCAAGGATGGAACGTTTCCTTCAAATGTGTGCGGAGCTGAACATGGTGATCACCAACATCACCACGTCGTCAAACTTCTTCCACGCAATGCGCCGGCAGCTGGCATGGCAGTTCCGTAAACCACTGATCAACTTTTCACCAAAAGCAAACCTCCGTCACCCCGGAAGTTATTCACCCAAATCAGAATTCGTGAACGGCGGATTCCGGGAAGTGATCGACGATACATTTGTTGGAGATGCAGCACAGGTAACCAAGGTGCTGTTCTGTTCGGGTAAAATTTATTTTGACCTTGCAGAAAGGCAGGCGAAGGAGAACCGGAAAGACGTGGCAGTGATCCGTCTTGAACAGATTTCACCGATCCCGTATAAACAACTGGAAGACCTTGCTGCGAAATACAGCAATGCCACCTGGTTCTGGGTGCAGGAAGAACCACTCAACATGGGTGCGGCATCTTTCCTCCAGATGAACCTGAAATCCATCAACTACGGGGTGATCAGCCGCCAGCCATCAGCATCACCGGCTACAGGTTTCGCTAAAGTCCACAAACAGGAACAGGAAGAAATTATCGATACGGCATTCAGTATCTGATAAAAAATCAATAAAGGAAAATCCCGGTTGCAGGTGCAGCCGGGATTTTTTTTGCAGGGGTCAGACCAGTTTCTGTTTCAGGGCCTTAACCACGGCTTCGGCTACAGAATTGACCTGGAGTTTGCCGTAAATATTCTTGACATGGGTATTCACCGTATGGTAACTGATATTGCAGTTGGCAGCAATCATTTTATGACTGAGGCCCTTAACCAGTAAAGAAAGGATTTCCTTTTCACGGATCGACAATTCGATCTTCTCATTATTCTCGATAAATGTATTCTGCTGGAATGCACGGATCACCTGTTTGGCAACTGATGCGGTCATTGCGGCACCGCCATTGTATACATCCTCGATTGCCTGGATAATCTGCGGGGGTGTGGATTTTTTCAGGATATATCCTGAAGCACCGGCACAGATCGAAGCGAAGATTTTTTCATCATCATCAAAAACGGTCTGCATCAGTACCTGCACATGGGGAAACTGGCTGCGGATGATCCGTACACCTTCAATGCCATTGACCACGGGCATATCAATATCCATCAGCACTACCTGCGGATCTGCGCGCCGGAGATCATCCACCGCATTACTGCAATCCGGGAAAGTGCCCGTGCAGGCCATATCAGGCGAATCGTTGATCAGCAGGGCGAGGCTTTCCCGCCGGAGCTCATTATCATCGAATACGGCTACTTTGATCGGTTTGTGCTGCATCTCATAAAATTATCAATTCAATCAGTTTAATACTATCGCTAATTCAGGGGATTTGGAGCAACAGCCGGATCGCTGATCCCTTGCCGGGTTCTGAATCGATTGTAAGTGAAGCGTCCAGGGCATCGGCACGTTTCTGCATATTCATCAGCCCGTTACCTTTCTTGACGGTCTCCACACAGAAACCCTTACCATCATCGGTAACAGCCAGCAGCAGGTTGTACCCACTGCGTGTCAGGCTGATGTCCACTTTGCCGGCACCGGAATACTTGGCTGCGTTGTTCACCGCCTCCTTGAAAATATAATAGATGTTTTGCCGCTGCTGCATCGAGAGTTTATGACCCAGCAGTTTTTCTTCAGCGTTAAACTGCACATCCACATTCCGCGCTTCAAGGATAGGGATGGCAAACTCGCGCATGCGGACGAGGATATCCTCCCATGAATCATTCTTCGGGTTCACATACCAGACAATATCATTCATGTTTTCCATCACCTGTCCTGAACCCGTATAGATCCGGTCAAGCAAAGGTTTTACTTCATTGTCCTCGGCTACCTTATGACGGGCCACATCACTGTAAATGTTGATGCTGCTGAGTGTGGCGCCGATTTCATCATGGAGGTTACGGGATATATTGTCACGCACGAGGAAGAGTTTCTTCAGCTCGCGGATCCGGTAGCGGTAAAGAAGATAAACGAGGAACACGGCAGCAAGGGACAGGAGCACGATAAACCAGGTGCTCCTGTAAAACGGGGTGGCGATGACAAAGCCCAGCCTGGAGACCAGGTAACCCGACTGTCCGTTGAACGGTATGGAGCGGAGCTCGAGTACGTACCTGCCCGAGCGGAGCGAATTGAAGTTGATACTGTGGCTGGTGCGGACTTCAATCCAGTCGGCCGATGAGCCGTCAAAAACCAGCCGGTAAAAATACTGCGTCTGCTGTTCATTGATATAAAACGGTGCAGTGAAACTGACACTGAATGAATTTTCACTCGGCCGCAGCATCAGTGTGGTGTCGGTGCTGAAGATCTGCCGTACCGAATCGGGGAAACTTACTTCCTTGAAGTAGGTGGGAAACTGGTAATACCGTTCCCTGGTAAAACTTATTCGGATTGCACCGACATCCGTTGCTGCCCAGAGGAAAGAGCGGTCGCCGACCAGCTGGTTCACGGAATTGTTGAACCGGTAATGCCGGCTGAGTCTTGCCACCCTTGCATTTCCGCCCTGTTCGGAGTAGCGGTCAAACCCGGTGCTGGTACCAATCCATACGTCGCCGTCCGGCACCTGTGTGATACTGGTGACTGAATTGTTGCTGAGTCCTTCAGCCATACCGATCTGGTATTTTTTCACAGCCGAGTTTTCCGTCAGTTCATACACATATGCTCCGTGGAACCTTGTACCCGCCCAGATCC
Source organism: Chitinophagaceae bacterium (assembly GCA_004173355.1). Lineage (GTDB taxonomy): Bacteria > Bacteroidota > Bacteroidia > Chitinophagales > Chitinophagaceae > JBEVJC01. The sequence continues at coordinate 9,235 of SEAD01000079.1, forward strand.
TCCCGCGCCCGTCGCACATCAGTGCCAGGAACCGGTTGTAATTGCTGTTGCTGTCCAGGATCTGCTGCATCCTTGTAGCCTGCAGTCCCGCGGTATTTTTTTTGAGATCAAGCCTGTAAATGCCATGGGAGAATGTACCGACCCAGAGTTTATTGTATTTATCGGTACATAATGCCCGGATGTCGATGAAGCTGTCATCCACGATTTTTATTTTTCCGTTGTCCAGCACGGCCAGTCCGGATTTCCCGCCGAGGACGATACAGTCGTTCCATTTTGTCATCCGGCGATAGGTATCTGTGGTACGGATCGCGGCATGTACGACCGGCGTGCGCGAGCGGGTATCGATAAAAAAAATATGGTGGGGCACACTCACCCAGATGCCATTGCGGGTGGCGGATGAGCCCAGTGCGATCTTCTCCACACCCGCAGGATATTCGGCCCGCACCGCCATCTCGTTTTCGGTGTAATAAAAATGTTCATTCCCGAAAAACCAGGTGCGGCCGGAGCTGTCCTTCTCGATACGGAAGGTGCTGCCCAGGGCAGTGCCGTCTTCGGTACCATAAAACATAAAACTGGTACTGGCCAGTTTGTCAACGCCAAAATCCGTCCCGATCCACCAGGTCTTGTCACGATCAAGGAACATACAATTGACTTTGTTGCCCGATAATCCGTTATTGCGTGTCATGCGGGTAACCGTACCATTGCGGTGGTAATTGAGGATGCCGTAATGGGAAGTGCCCAGCAGCAGGCTCTGGTCGTCCTTGTTGACGGCGATGCAGAAGATATCTTCCTTACCCAGGAACCCAAGGGCAGGCGGATGGGGGAGGAAGCGGATTTTCCCGTTTCGCAACGAAACACCGTCAGCCAGCAGCAGCCCGTGTGAGTCGGTTGCTATCCAGTAATTGCCATCAGGTCCTTCCCGGATATCATTCACAGAAATGTCTTCCGCCGTTTCATCCAGCCTGGAATAAGTTTTCCCTTCGAGCAGGGCCATCGAAAATCCTTTACGCCCGACCAGGATGTTCCCATTGCCAAGCGGGAAAAGGAAATGGATAACGCGGTCGTCATTTCTCAGTCCAAGCGGCACCTGTTCCGGTTTCCCTTTGCCCAGCCGGTAAAAGCCCCAGTCGGTACAGATATAAGTCTGTCCATCCAGTTCATAAATATTATTGATATCATAACTGTTCCGGATTCCGGGATTTTCGAGCACACCTTTACGGATCCAGAGCAGGTCCTTGTTCCCGGAAGGGGAAAGGAAGAGAAAACACTGCCATCATATACAGCCAGCCCGTTGTTTGTGCCGAAATACATAAACCCGAGATCATCCTGGGCGATCGACCTAACCACATTATTGGGTAGTCCCTCATTCACCGAATAGTTCTCGAAATTGTATCGCTGCCCGAAGGCGGCAAAAGATGCGAGCAAGGTGGAAATGGTTAGGACAGAGAGACCCCGGAGTGGCATTTTTAAAATTAAGGAAATCCGCAGAAACTGGGATAGTTGAGTTTTTTTGACGAAATTTGCCTCACTCAACACAAGAATTATGGCGATTGATATAAAGGTACCAACAGTAGGAGAGTCGATTAGCGAAGTAACGCTCCTGAAATGGACCAGGAAAGATGGCGAATACGTGGAAAGGGACGAGGTGATCGCCGAACTGGAAAGTGAAAAAGCAACATTTGAAGTAAACGCAGAAAAGGCCGGTGTACTCAAAACCGGTGCCCGTGAAGGGGACACACTGAAGATCGGTGACCTGCTGGCCAGCATTGATGATACGGCTGCAAAACCGGAAGGCAAGGAAGAACCTGCGAAGGAAACCAAAGCCGAAGCACCAAAGGAAGCCGCGAAAGAAGAAACAAAATCTTCCGCCCCGGTTACATCCGTGCCGAATGATATCAAGGCCAGCCCCGTGGCAAGCGCCATTATCGCTGACAAAAAAGTAGATCCCAAACAGGTAACTGCAACCGGCTTCCAGGGCAAGATCCTGAAAGATGATGTGCTGGCTGCCCTGAATAACCCGGGCCGCAAGACATTCAATGGTGCTTCTGCCTTCAGCCGCGAGACAAGGGTGGAGAAAATGAGCAACCTGCGCAAGACCATCAGCCGCCGCCTGGTGGAGTCAAAGAATACCACGGCCATGCTTACCACTTTCAATGAAGTGGACATGACACGTATCATGGACATCCGGTCAAAGTACAAGGATAAATTCAAGGAGAAACATGGTGTGGGTCTCGGCTTCATGAGCTTTTTTGCAAAAGCCTGTTCACTTGCCCTTGCGGAATGGCCTTCGGTGAATGCCTATATCGATGGCGACCAGCTGGTCTACCATGACTATGCGGATATCAGCATAGCGGTAAGCACACCCCGTGGTCTCACTGTACCGGTGATCCGAAATGTGGAGAGCCTGGGTATGGCCGAAATTGAAAAGAAAGTAATCGAGCTGGCGAATAAAGCAAAAGACAGCAAACTGACAACGGAGGACCTGACCGGTGGCACATTTACCATCACCAACGGTGGTGTGTTTGGCTCCCTGATGAGTACCCCGATCATCAATATCCCGCAAAGTGCGATCCTTGGTATGCACAAGATCCAGGAACGCCCTATGGCGGTCAACGGGCAGGTAGTGGTACGTCCGATGATGTACCTCGCGCTGAGTTATGACCACCGTATCATCGATGGCCGCGAGTCAGTCAGCTTCCTGGTCAAGGTGAAGGAGTTGCTGGAAAATCCCGAACAGCTCCTGATCGGACAGGATCCGGTGAAGTCCTTACTCGAAATGTAAAATACTTTATGCCTGTCCCGCGACAGGCATTTTTTTTCTGATGATCCATCATTCACACCTGAACACTGCCGTAAGGATCCTTGACTCATACAGGGGAGGACAGCCGTTTGCACTTTTTATCCGTGAATTTTTCAAAGCAGATAAAAAATATGGCTCGCGCGACCGCAAACAGATTTCGCGGCTCTGTTATGCGTTCTTCCGGCTTGGGCTGCTGGCAGGTGACCGCGACACAAAGGATCGTATATTACTGGGTATATTCCTGGGAACGGCAGAGGAAGAAGTTTTTCCTGATGGCTTACAACCCGGATGGAGCGGGGCTTTCGGACTTCCCTTCGCGGATAAATGCCTGCTGGCCGGCATCAGTTATAGTGCGGAAGCGCATTTCCCGATGGTTGGACAGCTCACCGGCCAGATCGACCAGCCCGTTTTCACCCGTTCACATTTTATCCAGCCCGATCTTTTTATCCGGATACGTCCGGGGAAAAAAGAAAGCCTGTATGCAAAACTGTCTGCCGCCGGTATTGGCTTCCGTGAAATCCCCCCATCCGCGCTTGCATTCCCCAACAGCACGAATATCGAACAGGTCATCATTGCTGATACCGATGCAGTGATACAGGACTATTCCTCGCAGGGTGTTGCCGGTTTTTTCCCTGATACAGGCGGACGTAAATTAAAGGTCTGGGACAGCTGTGCGGCGAGTGGAGGCAAGTCCATTCTCTTCCTCGACCATGCCGGTCAGGCAGACCTCACCGTCTCCGATCTCCGGCAGAATATCCTGTACAACCTGCAGCAGCGATTTGAACGCGCGGGCATCAGGGATTACCGCAGCCTGGTGGTTGATCTTGGTACCTCGGCTGCACTCTCCAAAGGTCTCCGGGCATTTGATTTTATAATCGCCGATGTACCCTGTTCGGGAAGTGGCACCTGGGGCCGTACGCCCGAACATCTCCGTTTTTTTACTCCGGAAAAACTGGAGCATTATACCCTCCTGCAGAAAAAAATTGTCGGTAACAGCCTGCCTGCATTGTCGCCTGGCGGGCATTACCTGTATATCACCTGCTCGGTTTTCCGTGCCGAGAATGAAGAAGCCGTGGAGTATATCAGCTCACAGGGACTGCAGCCGGTACGCTCAGGGTATATCAAAGGGTATGGCGAAAAAGCAGATACTCTTTTCGCGGCATTGTTCCGCAAGCCGGACTGATCAGGGTTTGAGTAATTCCAGTGTCTGGATTTTTTTTGCACCATCGCTGAGCTGCAGCAGGTATTTCCCCCGGGGTAAACCCGACACATCAAGCGGGTAAGAATAAAAACCCGTTGTCTTGCTGGTTCTTTTGCGGATCAGCTGCTGCCCCTTCATATCATAGACCGTGATGAACAGCTGGGGGATCGTTTCATTGGTGTTGAACAGGATGGTGGCAGTGGAACCGGTCACGGGATTGGGTGCCAGCCAGATCCTGCCGGTAAAAAGGGGATCGGGGCATACCGCTTCCAGCGCGAGAGTGAGGTTACCCGCAACAAGGATGCTGCTGCGGGAAGCGGCAGCGGTATCGGTAAACTGCACGATGCGATAAGATATCGTTCCTGCGGCCTGGTCAGTCAGCCGGTCGGTGAATTCATAACTGTGACTGGCCAGCGTGTTGCCGGGTGCTGCCCTCATTCCGCCAATGTTTACATAGTCTGCATCACTGGCTGTTTTCCGTAAAATGTGGAACAGCATCGCATCTACATCCTTTGTTGTCCAGGTGATTTTTGCGGTACAGTTTTCCTGCGTTACCGAAGCAGTGGCATATTCCTGTAATAATGTATTGAATGCTTTTTTCAGGTCGGGGATTCCGTAACCGATGCGGTCATCGGGCGTCGTCGATTTCGAACCCGATTCACGGAGTGCGCGGATGATCCGCATATTATTTACCTCGGGAAAACCCTGCCAGAGACAGGTTGCAAGACCCGCCATATTCGGGCAGGCATAGGATGTGCCGTTGCTTGCCACAATGGAATTGTTGCTGGCCTGGATCATTGCTGCCACGCCAACGGAAGCCACGTCCGGTTTGACCCGGCCATCGGCCGATGGACCATAACTCGAGAATGCACCCACATTTCCCGAGATGTTTACTGCGCCGACCGCCACCACGCTGTCGCCGTCCGCAGGGGTCGTAATTTTTTTCCAGTAATCGGTACCCGAGTTGCCGGCGGCATTGAACACAAGCAGACCTTTGGCAGCTGCCCTGTCGGCGGCCCTTGCAGAGATCGTGGTGTTGCCGTCGAGCGAGGTGTATGGGTAATCCGGGAAACCACCGGAGAAGCCATAACCATATCCAAGTGAAGACGAAATGAGATCCGCCCCTGCGCTGTCTGCCCGTTCCGCCGCACACGCCCAGTTAAATTCCTCTATCGGGTATTCGGATGACACATCTTCGGTGCGATAAAGGTAAAACGATGCAGCCGGGGCTTTACCGGTAAACACTCCCGGTATATTGGCGGCGATGATCGAGAGACAGGCCATGCCATGTGAGTCGTCTTCCACCACACTGCTGTTGCGTGCTACAAAATCCCAGGTATCGAGTACGCGGTTATCGGCGTTCAGGCTGTCAAATGACCGGAGCGTGGTGTACTGGTTGAACCCGGCATCGAGGATAGCGATGTGAAGTCCCTGCCCACGCAGTCCGAGGTTATGGAGAAACTGTCCCTTATGTACATTGATTTCTGTGAGTGAACCGGTGCCGTAGTTATAATAGTCATCCAGGACTGACTGGCCCTTTGACGTACCGACCGGCATGACCACGGATTCTGTTTTATCCTTTACCAGCCTGCCACGTGCCGCGATATTGGTGCTGCCCAGCACATAAGGCAGGGCATTGACCTGGTCAAGTGCGGAAGGATCGGTAATGAGAACGGACAGGGTGTTCATCCACCGGGATACATTCAGTACGGTTACATTCGGAATGGCCTCCACTTCATTGATCCAGGCGGAGGGCACCGGCAGGTCGGTACTGTCGACCGGTATACCGAAACGGATGCGCCGTTCGATTGCGCGCTGCGAGAGATAGGTTGATGGGTTATTGATGCTGGATGAAGTGCCGCCTTTGTGCCTGAACTGTATAAGGTACCGGGGTGATTGCGCAGAGACGCCGCCCTGGAAAAACAAGAAACACAGGACGAGGCAGAGGCCTTTGTTCATGTTGTATTAATTATGGTCAATCATCCACATATCCACTGCGAAGCCGTTGAATGCCGCGGCACCACCGCTGCCCGGATCATATTCAAGGATGCTGGTCGAGCGATGTACGAGGCCGATCCCTTTTGCGTACTGTTCGTAGGCGCGGATATTCACTCCGGCGGTTCCGGCCATCACCGGCCAGTTGTCGATAAAGTTTTCCTGTTCCACCGTGTACACATCATTATACAGCTGGCCGTTGACCTCAAGTGTTTCATCAAAGGCAGCATAATAATATTCCCAGTCCTTCATATAGTCGACCACGGCAATATTGTAACCGAGCGCGGCATAGGGCCGGTCAGGCAGCTGGTAATTGCCCTTCCACGAAATGCCTTCGCGGACAGGGCCCTGGAGTTTGAGGAAACGGAGGTTGTCTTCCTGCACTTCGATCTGTTTGTCCTTGTCGGTAACCATATAGGTGCCGTTTGGCACCCATTCGCTGGTGCCCGCTTCATTGCGCAGGTAACGGAACACCCGGAATGCCCGGTTGCCCTCGTTGTCGGTTATTTCGGCATCCACCACGTGTTTGACCTGGTAGCTATGTATTTCGAGATTGACACCAAAAGCGGTGGTCACGGTGGAATCGAGACGGTAGGTGATATATTTTCCCGGAACCATCAGCATATAATCCGATAATGGCTCGGTTATAAATTCCTCTTCCTTATCTGAGCAGGAGCCCAGCATGATTGTCAGGAATGAACAGGCTGCGGCGAGGCCGCGGATGGAGATTTTCATAAGTTGAACAGTTAATCACGGTGACGCGGATTCCAGCAGACTGGCGTCCAGCGGGTCTGGCTGGTTTTTCCCCGTTACCGGCACCGACTAAACTAGCCAAAAAAAACGGGGAATCAAAGTTCCCCGTCCCAAACGATTTTTACCGGTAATTATTGCCTGTTTTCAAGGCTTCCGGCGTGGATAATGCCCCCGCCTATAACGTCGTCACCTTCGTAGAAAACAGCACTTTGTCCGGGGGCAATGCCTTTTACATTTTCATAAAAGCGCACTTTCATGAGCCCGTTTTCAGGGTAAATATTGGAAAGGGCACCGGCGTCCTTGTAGCGGATCTTGGTCACTGCTTCCATACCCGGGGTAACCTGGTCGTATTTGATCAGGTTGAGTTTGCCTACGGTCATTTCATTATTGTCGAGGTCCGCTTCGTCCCCGAGCATAACGGTGTTGGTATCGGGATCGATCCGGGTGACGAATACCGGCCTGCCCAGGGCGATATCAAGTCCCTTGCGCTGGCCGATGGTATAAAACGGGTAACCTTTATGCTTGCCCAGCACACGTCCGGCTTTATCAATAAAATTGCCACCTGCCACACGTTCTTCCAGTCCGTCCACCCTGCGTTTCAGGAAACCGCGGTAATCATTGTCCGGTACAAAACAGATTTCATAACTCTCGCTTTTTTTCGCGAGTTCGGGGTATCCGTAATCAAGCGCCATCTGGCGGATTTCCGTTTTATGGTAAGGTGACAGCGGCAGGAGGGTGCGGCTGAGCAGGTCCTGCTGCAGGCCCCAGAGTACATAACTCTGGTCCTTCGTAAGGTCAATCGCGCGGCTGATCACAAAACGTCCGTTGTCGTGCTGGCGGATTTTGGCGTAATGCCCGGTTGCAATGAACTCACAACCCAGCGCATCCGCCCGTTTCAGCAGGGCGCGCCATTTTATATGGGTGTTGCAGAGCACACAGGGATTGGGCGTGCGTCCGGCAATATATTCGTCCACAAAATTCTCCACCACAAAACCGCCGAACTCCTCACGGATATCGAGAATATAGTGCGCAAAACGATGTTCCACCGCCGCCTGGCGGGCATCATTAAAACTGTCCACATTGCAGCAGCCAGTTTCTTTCTTGCCGCCACCCGAACCGGTATAATCCCATGTTTTCATGGTGATTCCGACCACTTCATAGCCCTGGTCATGCAGCATAAGGGCGGCGACCGTACTGTCGATCCCACCGCTCATGGCTACCAAAACTTTTCCTTTTCCCATTTTCTAAACTTGTTTAACAGCGCCGTCTGATCGACGGAAGCCTGCAAATATACGCCAAATCCGGCTTTTAAGGTAACAGGCGGAGCGGGCGGATGGTTGGGTTTCCGGGGAAAAAAACAGGTTTTCCCGGTGTTTTACCCTTGGAAACGGATCGCCTCATCCCCCACCTTTACAAAGTAACAGTAACAGTAGCGGCGGGTTAGGAAGTTATTCACAACCCTTGCACAGCGAGCGTTCCGGCCGGGGCGCTGTGTTCCGGGGGAGGGATATTAATCCTAACTTGCCGCTTAATTCAGTAAACAAAAAATTGAGCACTATGATTAAAATGCAGGTTATCGGTAACCTTGGCAAGGATTGCCTGGTTAACACAGTAAACGGAAAGAACGTTATCAACTTTACAGTCGCGCATACCGAAAAGTACAAAGATGCCCAGGGCAACAACCAGGAAAAGACCACCTGGGTGGACTGTGCCTACTGGACTGACCGTACTGCTTTGTCCCCCTACCTTACCAAAGGCAAACAGGTCTTTGTGGAAGGCACACCGGAGATCCGTTCATTTACCCGCCAGGACGGTACCAGTGGCGCTTCCCTCTCGCTGAGGGTCCGTGAGGTGCAGTTGCTGGGTGGCAGGTCGGAGGGTGGTCCTTCCGGTGGAGGTGCAGGTAATGGCGGATCATACAACAGCAACACTGCAAACAACAACACTTCAATGGCAACAGCGGGTGATATGGGTGAGCAGATTGACGATCTCCCGTTCTGATAAGACTGATTCCTGAAAAGACCGGATGTCCGTCAGGGGCATCCGGTTTTTTTATGCCGGGTTATTTCTTTGTATTGTTTCTTTGCGGTATGAATGAAACCCTGTTCCCCTACGAGCGTCTTGCTGCTTTTACCGAATCCATATTCCTTGCTATCGGCTGTCCGCCGGATGATGCGCGTGTGGCAACACTCAGCTTGCTTTCCGCCGACCTCCGCGGGGTCGATTCACATGGGGTGGCCCGGCTCAGCGGTTATGTACGGCTGCAGGAAGCCGGTCGGGTAAATCCGGCACCAAAAATCCGGATCATCCACGAAACACCATCGACTGCGGTGGTGGATGGCGATAGCGGGCTCGGTCTGGTAGTCGCTCCATTTGCCATGAAAGTGGCCATGGACAAGGCGCGGCAGGTTGGCACGGGCTGGGTAAGTGTGCAGAACAGCAATCATTTCGGGATAGCGGCGCAACATGCCATGATGGGTTTGCAGGAAGACATGATGGGTATCGCGATGACCAATGCGAGTCCGCTGGTGGCACCCACGTTTTCAATCGACAAGATGCTTGGCACCAACCCGATCTGCGTAGCTGCGCCGGCAGGTGAAGAACCTCCTTTTGTTGCCGACCTGGCAACCACTACTGCGGCCAACGGGAAACTGGAGATCTTACAACGCAAGAGTATCGATACTCCTTCCGGATGGGTGCAGGATGCCGATGGCAATCCCTCAACCGATCCGCATATATTAAAAAAGGGAGGGGCCTTGCTGCCATTGGGGGGCGACCGCGACCATGGTTCTCACAAAGGGTATGCGTTGGGTGCAGTGGTTGATATTTTTTCTGCCTTGCTGAGCGGCGCCAATTATGCACCCTGGGTGCCGCCGTTTCCTGCCTATGTACCCATGCCCGCACAACAGCCGGGTAAAGGCATCGGGCATTTCCTTGGGGCAATGCGGGTAGATGCGTTCCGCCCTGCGGCAGATTTCAAAAAGGATATGGATCACTGGATCCGTGGCTTCCGTTCGGCACGCACAACACCGGGTCATGACAAGGTACTGGTGCCCGGGGATCCTGAACGGGAGATGGAACTGGTGCGCAGGGAGCAGGGCATACCACTGCTGGATGTGGTTGTGGAAGACCTTGCCGGACTCGGTGCCCGGTTTTCGGTAAGCCTTTAACTGATGGCCTGATCTGCCTGTTGTGCCATTTTCAACCATTGTATGACACAACGCCCTGATGCAAAAGCGATCAATAATCTATATACCTTTGCCCGCCTGCCACAGGCGGGCTTTTTTAATCATTAAAATACCGGGAAGGAACCAGCATGAAAGTTATGAAGTTTGGTGGCACCAGCGTGGGCAAACCAGAACGTATGCACCATATCGCAGGTCTTGTTACCAAAGAGACGGAACCAACCATTGTTGTCCTGTCTGCTCTTTCAGGATCAACCAATGCACTTGTTGAAATCGCCGAGAATATCGCCAGGGGCGACCGTGGCGCAGCCAAACAAAGTATCGACAAGCTGGAAGCCCATTACCAGCAATTCATCAGCGAGCTGGTGAAAAAGCCCGCGGCTGTGGACAAGGCAAAAGGAATCATTGCTGAACATTTTGAATTCCTGAACATCATCCTCAAGATCAGTTTCAGCGAAGCGCTGAGCAAGGATATCCTCGCGCAGGGTGAGTTGCTGTCCACCAAACTGTTTTCCGTCTATCTTGAAGAACAGGAAATTGACCATGCCCTGATCCCTGCGCTGGAGTTCATGACCATCGACAGCTACGATGAACCGCAGATCGGCAGCATCAAGGTCAAACTCAGCCAGATCATCCGGCAGCAGAGCAGCAAAAAACTTTTTGTAACGCAGGGATATATCTGCCGCAATGCACGTGGCGAAGTAGACAACCTGAAAAGGGGAGGAAGTGATTACAGTGCTTCACTGATCGCTGCGGCTGTAACTGCAAGCGTGTGTGAAATCTGGACCGATATCGACGGCATGCACAACAACGATCCGCGGATCGTGAAAAAGACATTGCCCATTACCCAGATGAGTTTTGATGAAGCCGCCGAGCTGGCCTATTTCGGCGCGAAGATCCTGCATCCTGCGTCCATCTGGCCGGCACAGCAATACAAGATCCCGGTGAAACTGCTGAATACAATGCAGCCGGAAGCCAGGGGCACGCTGATTGTCGAAGAAGCGGGAAGCGTTGGGGTGAAAGCCGTTGCCGCCAAGGACAATATCATCGCCATCCGGATCAAAAGCAGCCGCATGTTGCTGGCCTACGGTTTCCTCCGGAAAATTTTTGAGGTGTTTGAAAAATACCGGACACCGATTGATATGATCACCACCTCGGAAGTGGCGGTATCCATCACCATCGACAGTCCCGTTTTCCTCAAGGAAATCCTGAAGGAACTCGAACCATTCGGCACCACCGAAGTGGATTACAACCAGGTAATCATTTCCGTTGTGGGTAATGAAATCGCACAGACCACCGATATCATCCGTAAACTTTTCGGGTCCATCGTTAATATCCCGATCCGCATGGTGTCCTATGGTGGCAGTCCGCATAATATTTCTGTCCTTACCGATGCCGAACACAAAATCCAGCTCCTGCAACAGCTGAACAAAGGGATGTTCGGGCTTGACTGATAAACGATGTTGCAGGGAAACGGATAACCGTTCCCGGGAAACGTTAATTAAGGTGAATGGATCCCTATATTTTATCTGAGGCATCTTAAATTGCCGGTATGTTCAGGATACCGGCATTTTGTTTTGTTATACTTTTCTGTGTCACTGCATCCGCGCAGCGTACTATTTCCGGAACCGTAGTGGATGTATCAACCGGCCAGCCAGTGGCGGGGGCCAGTGTGTTTATCAACAATACTTCAAAGGGAACGGTGTCTGACCGGAACGGATTGTTCCAGCTGGCGGACCTGCCCGAAGGCCAGCAGGAACTGATTGTATCGTCGGTCGGTTACGAGA
>SEAD01000221.1 GCA_004173355.1 Chitinophagaceae bacterium
AACCATTTTTAAAAATGCTGGGCCTTTTCCTGAAAAAGAGCCCAGTAGGCCATGCCATGGAATCCTTTGGAGTTTGGCCTTCCTTAAAAAAACTAAAATCAAGCATCATGAAAAAATATATGGTCATCCTTCCCTTGAGCGCCATGACGCTATTTGTGGGACTGCCCCAAGGGGCCAGTGCGCAGATTGCCGTTCTGGAAGTGATCAAGGCGGGGGTAAAAAAAGTAATCAAGGCGGTGGACCTTAAAGTTCAGCGCCTGCAGAACGAAACGATCTGGCTGCAGAATGCGCAGAAGGTGCTGGAAAACCAGCTGTCAAAACTCAAGCTGACCGAAATTGCCGATTGGACGGAAAGGCAGCGGGAACAGTACGGCAAGTACTATGAGGAACTTTGGCGCATCAAGTCGGCCATCACCTATTACAAGCGGATCAAGGATCTGACCGAAAAACAGGTGGATATTGTCGATGAGTACAAATGGGCATGGGGGCTGTTCCAAAAGGACAGCCGTTTCAGGCCCGAGGAGCTGGAGTACATGCAAAAGGTGTATTCGGGGATTCTGGACGAGAGCATCAAAAACCTCGACCAGATATTTCTGGTGATAAATTCCTTTAAGACCCAGATGAGCGATGCCTCTCGGCTGGAGATCATTTCAAAGGCCGCCGAAGAAATGGATGCGAACTATTCCGCCCTGAAAAAGTTCAATCTTTCGAACATTGGTCTAAGTATTCAGCGTGCTGCCTCGCTGGAGGAAACCGCCAAGCTCAAGGAGATCTATGGGGTCGATTAGGCTGAAACTGGGATTTGTGCTGATGTTCTGTGCTCTTGGGTCTTTATCCGGTTACGGGCAGAACTGGAACGAAATCTTTAGGCAGAAAAAGACCCAGCAGAGATACCTCTTGGAGCAGATCGCAGCTTTGGAAATGTATACCGGCTACCTGAAAAAAGGCTATGAGCTGGTTGGCGGTGGACTGCAGACGATTAGGGATATCTCAAATGGGGAGTTCAGTTTGCACAGCGCATTTATCTCAGGACTGAAAGAGGTCAGTCCAGTGGTCAGAAATGATGTAAGGGTGCTGGAAATCATCGGTATGCAGGTAAATATCGGCCGGGCGTTCGGTAACCTTAGGTCAAGGTCTGACCTGAATGTTTCCACGCAGCTCTATATACAGGATGTGCGGGAAAACCTTTGGGAAGATTCATTGAAGGATCTGGAGGAACTGCTGATGGTAATTACTTCCGGCAGTGTGGAAATGGGCGAGGGCGAACGTATCGAAAGGCTTAACAAAGTGTATCTGTCGATGAAGGAGAAAATGGCTTTCACCCAGCATTTTGCCACCGAGGTCAGCCACTATTCGAGGCAAAAGGAAATGGAAAAAAGATCAATTGAACAGTTAAAGCAAAGTTATGGAGTCATGGAACAGAATCATTAGACGCCTTTGTGTGGTAGTGCTGCTTTGTGCCTTTGGAGGCCCGGTTCGGGGGCAGTCGCAGGAGGCCCAGCAGTTGCTGCTGAACGTTGAAAAGCTGAGTCAGATGAAGAACATCCTGTCGGATATGAAAAAGGGCTATCAGGTTGTGTCGGGAGGCTACAATGCGATCAGGAATATTTCCGAGGGCAATTTTTCCCTGCACGAGGTATTTCTCGATGGGCTGATGCTGGTTTCCCCGGAAATCAAAAAGTACAGAAGGGTTTCCGATATCATAACCTATCAGAAGCATATCATCTCGGAATATAAAGCCGCCTTTAGGCGCTTTGGTGCATCGGGCAATTTTAACTTGAACGAGCTGGACTATCTGGGAAGGGTTTATAAAAAGCTCTTTGACCAAAGCGTGGACAACCTGGATGAACTGGCCATGGTAATCACTTCGGCCAAGCTTCGCATGAGCGATGATGAACGGCTGCGGGCAATAGACAGGATCTTTTCGGACGTGGAGGACAAACTGGTTTTTCTGCGGGATTTCAACAGCAAGGCCAGTTCGCTTTCCCTTGCCAGGGAAAAGGAAAGGTCGGACCTGAAACAACAAATGGAACTTTACCGGTAAACTTTTGCTATGAAAACGATTATAAAATTTTTAGGGATTACAGTATTCCTTGTGGTACTGTTTCCCTTTGGGTCCCAGGCGCAGGGACTGGCAGGCCAGATAGGAGGTCTTCATGCAGTGCTGGAAAAAGTGTACGATGATATGATTCCGCTCTGCTCGGAAATGATTGCGGTGGCAAGGGGGATAGCGGGATTTGGTGCGCTCTGGTTTATTGCAAGCAGGGTATGGCGCCAGATTGCTTCGGCCGAACCGATTGACTTTTATCCACTGTTGCGACCCTTTGCACTTGGACTTGCCATCGTTCTTTTTCCGGCGCTACTGGGAGTGATGAACGGGGTACTGCAGCCAACTGTTTCCGCTACTGGTGCCATGGTGAAAAACAGTGATGCCACGATCAAGGCGCTGCTCAAACGGAAGGAATCCGAACTGCGTAAATCCACCAAATGGAAGCTTTATGTGGGAGAGGACGGGGGCGGCGACAGGAAGGAATGGTACAAGTATACCCATCCAAAGGATCCAAATGGGAATGACGAGAACTGGATGGAAGCCATAGGGAACGATATCATGTTCTGGGCCGATCGGCAGGACTACAAGATCCGCCACAGCTTTAAGCAGTTTATGTCGGAACTTTTGGAACTGGTTTACCAGGCGGCCTCGCTCTGCATCAATACGCTGCGAACCTTTTTTCTGATCGTACTGGCTATACTTGGTCCATTTGTACTGGGCTTTGCGGTCTATGACGGGCTCCAGCATACCCTTTCGGTCTGGGTGGCAAGGTACATCAATATCTTTCTTTGGCTTCCCATCGCCAATATCTTCGGCGCCATTCTGGGGAAAATCCAGCAGAACATGATCAAGCTGGATATCCAGGAGGTAGCGCAGCATGGGGATACGGTCTTTTCCAGTACGGACACGGCCTACATGATCTTTTTGATCATCGGAATAGTGGGTTATTGCTGCGTGCCTACGGTAGCCAATTACGTGGTGCATGCAGGGGGCGGGAATTCCATGCTTTCAAAAGTCAATTCTATGACCGTAGCCATGGGCGGCAATGTGGGAAGAAACTCGGGCGCTGGAATCGCAACAGGAATGATGGCCGGAGGAAGCGCGGCCATAGCTGCCGGCAAGTACGGGGCTGGAATGGTTACCGATACCTTCGGCGACGGACGCCGTCAGATGGGCGGCATGGCGGAAACCTCCGGAGAGGATTATTTCAAGGACAAACTCCGCGGCAAACCAAGGTAGCCAGCAAATTATTGCCTGGGCGACTAAGCAAAAGGTCACATCAATCTTAAATCCATATTATGTTCACACAATTTAAAAACATCGATACCGCTTTCAGCCATATCAAGCGTTTCAGCATCTTTTTGATACTGGCCTGCCTGCTGCTTTCGGGATTTGCCATTTACAAAAGCTTTGAGCTGGTCAACAGAATGCAGTCCAAGGTCTATATTTTGGCGAACGGAAAGGCGATGGAAGCTTTCAGTACCACTAGGAAGGACAATCTTCCCGTTGAGCTTCGCGACCATATCAAAACCTTCCATCACTACTTTTTTACGCTCGATCCCGATGACAAGGTGATTCAGAAGCATGTGGCATTAGCGCTGAACCTGGCCGACGAAAGCGCGAAAAAGGCGAACGACAACCTGAAGGAAAGGGGCTATTACAACAACATCATTTCCGCCAATATTTCCCAGGAGATCCAGATGGACAGCATTTCACTTGACATCAACCAGTATCCCTTTTATTTCAAATGCTTCGCTACCCAAAGACTGGTGAGGTCCAGTTCGACAGCGTTTAGGAAGCTGGTTACCCAAGGCTTTGTCAGGAACGTTTCCAGGTCGGACAATAATCCCCATGGCTTTCTGATCCAGCGATGGGAGACGCTGGAAAATATGGACCAGACCTTAAAGCCTTGATCTTATGGGACTATTCAAAAGAAGATCCGGTAGGGTTTCGGAAGAAACACTTTCGTTTCACATTGCGAACTATGTGAACAGTCGGCAGAGAAAACTGGCAGATTACCTAAACATCAGAACAAGAAATGTTTCGGGTACTGCACTGCTCTTCGGCCTGATCATTTTCTGCGCCTTGTTTGGCAGCTATCTGCTATATCTATTGACAAATGCCTTTGGGGCATTCAATTAACCGATTATTAAATATTAAAATCTACAAAATGAGATCAAAACTTAGAAAAAATGGGCACAGGATACTGCTTTTTGTTCCGCTGTTGATCCTGCCGTTTATGGCGCTCGGATTTTATGCGCTGGGTGGAGGAAGGGGTGACCGAAAGGATGCAAAAAAAATGGGCGGCATCAATATTGATCTGCCCAATGCTTCCTTCTCGGGTGATACGCCGAAAACCAAGGCGGATTACTACAGGCAGGCGGACCGGAATGCGGTTAAAAGCGAAGAGAACGGAATTGCCCGCATTGCTGGGCAGTTTGGTTTTTCGGACGGAAAAACGGAGCTGGCTCCCCAGGAGGAGCAGACCAGGCAGATCAACCAAAAACTGGAGGCGCTCAATAGGGAAATCAACAGGCCGGAACCTGTCTATGCGACGGTAAAAACCGAGCGAAAAACGCAATCTTCGACCATCACAAACGATGTGGATAGACTGGAGACCTTAATGAAGACCATGCAGGACAACAGATCCGAAGATCCGGAAATGGTGCAGCTCAATACCATGATGCAGCACATTCTGGATATCCAGCATCCAGAGCGGGTCAGTCAGCGCATGCAGATTTCGCGAACACTTAGTCCGGATAGCCAGTTCAGGGCAACGCCTGCTGTTATTGTGGAAAATCAGAAGGTGGTACAAGGGGCAACAGTTAAAATTAGGCTAAAGGATAGCCTTCTTATCAGCGGCGTTGTGATTCCCAAAGGCCATGAGCTTTTTGGTGCCTGCAGGATTACCAACCAGCGGCTGTTGGTGGATATCAAAAATATCAGGCTGGGTACTTCGATCATTCCCGTTGATCTTTCGGTCTACAGCCTCGATGGAATGGTGGGCATCGAAGCGCCGGAAGCGGCATTGACCGG
>SEAD01000368.1 GCA_004173355.1 Chitinophagaceae bacterium
TATTAGTTTAGTTATGGTCTTTAATTATTTGGATATGAAATTTATAAGTTTAGCAAGGTTTCGTTTGGTTTCGTTTTTTTTAGGGCTTCTGCTGGTTTTTTCCATGGGTCTGGGCGCATTTGCGCAGGACGGGAACGCGGGGATACAGGAGGCGACCAACAAGGTGAAAAGCTATTTTGATACCGGCTGCGATCTGATGTACGCGATCGGCGCAGTGGTGGGAATTATCGGCGCGGTGAAGGTGTTCAACAAGTGGAACGCCGGGGAGCCCGATACCAACAAGGTGGCAGCGGCCTGGTTCGGCTCCTGCATCTTTCTGGTAGTGGTGGCCACGGTGCTCAAGTCGTTCTTTGGAATCTAGGGGGAATGGTGATGGCTAGCGTATATAAGGTTAACAAGGGCGTTTGCAGGCCCATAGAGTTCAAGGGGCTAAAGGGGGTTTATATCGGGGTGGCAGCCATAGGGCTGATAGCGCTGCTGGTGCTGTTCGCTGCGCTGTATATCCTGGGGACGGATATTTTTCTGCTGGTGCCGCTGATCATGGTTTTAGCCGCCGGGCTGCTTGGCGGGGTGTTCAGGCTCTCAAAGCGCTTTGGCGTGCATGGGCTGGGCAAATACCTGGCCAGGCGCGGCGTCCCGCGCCATATCAGGTTTTCTTCTAGGAGCGTATTTGTTTCGCTGAAGGGAGGTTATCGTGGTGGATGCTAAAACGGTTCTTCCGGTCTACAAGATCGAGCACAGCTGCATTTTGTCCCGCAGGGGAGATGTGACGGTGGGTTTCAGGGCGATGCTGCCTGAAATCTTCAGCCTATCGGACAGGGAGTACGAGGCCTACCACCAGAGCTGGGTAAGGGCGATAAGGCTGCTGCCGGAGGGATCGGTGTTCCATAAGCAGGACTGGTTCACAAAGGGAAGCTACAGGGCGGATTTTGAAAGCTGCCCGGACAGCTTTCTTTCCAGGAGTTCCGAGCGGTTCTTCGCCCAGCGGGAATGCATGGAGCACGAGTGCTATATCTTTTTGAGCAAAAGGGCACCAGG
>SEAD01000080.1 GCA_004173355.1 Chitinophagaceae bacterium
ATATAATAAACTGATTGTCGCAGGAATGTTTGCCACACTGGCATTGACCTCCTGCAAAAAATTCCTGGAGGAGGATCCCCAAAGCCAGGTGACTATAACCAATTATTACAAGACGCAGTCAGATGCCGTATCAGCCGTGAATTCCATATACGGTTACCTGAACTCGATCAGCACCGGCAGCACCGCGGGTGTATATCATAGTTCTTTATGGGTAGCGGCGGGACTGGCTTCGGATGAACTGGAAAACAACCAGCTGGCCTCGCCACAGTTTGACCAGCTGTCCACCTTTACCTATACCTCGCAGAACAGTGCGCTGCTGGAGATCTGGTCAACCAACTATAAGGCCATCACGATCGCCAATATTGCCATTGCCCGGATCCCCGGGATCCCGATGGATGCTACATTGAAGTCGCGCCTGCTTGGCGAGGCAAAATTTCTCCGGGGTTTACTTTATTTCAATCTCGTCCGGATGTTCGGCAATATCCCGTTGCTCACGGCCGAAGAAAACCCGCTCCTGCCACCTGTTAGCCCGGCTGAAGAGATTTATGCACAGGTGATCACCGACCTGGACGAAGCTGCTGCGGCACTGCCACTAAGTTATGCCACCGGAAGTGGCCGTGGACGGGCCACACAGGGCGCAGCCAATGCCTTGCTTGCCAAAGTTTACCTGACCCTGAAGGACTGGACGCTGGCTGCCAGCACCGCCAAAAAAGTAATTGATTCCAATCAGTACGAGCTCTATCCTGATTTTGCCGATGTATTCAAACTCGCCAACCGCAACGGCAAAGAAGCTGTCTTCTCTGTTGGTTTCGGGGATGCAAATGGGGCTATCATTTTCTGGGAAGCGGGACAATTCCAGGTGCGGTTGCTACCTCCGGCATTAAGTGTGGAAGGGGTGAAGAATGCACAGGGATGGCAGGTGCCCACCCAATACCTGTATAACCAGTATGACCAGGATGATCGCAGGCGTGCGGTGACGTTTATCACCGAGATCCACGATCCCGCTGGTCCGGTCACCACTATCCGTCCCTATATCCAGAAGTACTGGGACCGTGTTGCCGAGCCGGTGGGTAATGAAAGTTCAAATGATTTCCCCGTGATCCGATACTCCGATGTATTACTGATGTATGCTGAGGCAAACAATGATCTGAATCAGTCAGGTCTTGCGCTGGAGTACATAAATAAAGTGCGCAAACGGGCCCGGTTCAATGGTACTATTGACCTGAACACAGTGCCTGACTATGTGGGCTTGAGCCAGGAACAGTTCCGCGATGCCATCCTGAAAGAACGATCCCTGGAGTTTGTGGCCGAAGGCCAGCGATGGTTCGACCTGGCAAGGATGGGCAAACTGGAAACGCAGGTGCCGCTGGCAAAAACGGGTGTTACCCCGGTTGCCAGGCACTACTTGTTCCCCATCCCCCAACGGGAAATTGACCTCAATCCAAACCTGGTGCAGAACACCGGATACTAATTACTAACCGCAAAGTCATTTATATGAAATATAAAAATTTTTTCGCGCTCCTGTGTTGCGTGGTCCTGCTGGCCACCGGATGCAAAAAGGACAATGACAAGGATGCCAACACACCCGTTCTCCGTCTTACCCCGGATAATATCACGGCCAAGTCCGGTCGCGTGGTCGAGGCCACCTTGTATATCACTGCCCCGGGTGGAGTGAAAAGCCTCACGATGTATAAAACGATCAACCTGCAACGCGACAATGATTTTGGCGGTTCAGGTACGATGACCGCTATGCCCGTTAATACCAGTGGTGATAATTATGAATATCGTTTCACCTACCAGATGGAAGGAGAGGAAGTGGATAAGCTGGTGGGCATCAACTTCCGGCTGGAAGACAACGAGGGTCGTGCTGCGGAAAAAGATCTTACACTAAACACCATTACTTCCGGCCAGCAAACGATCTACAGCCGCAAATGGAAACTGGTATCCAGGATGTGGACCTCCATTACGCCGCCCGCTGAAGATAAAAAACCCTGTGAAGACGACAACGTGTTTTCCTGGAATGCCGATAGTACCTACAATGTGAGCTTTGGTACATCGGCCTGCGACTTCGACGGATTTAATGTATTTGACCGCTGGATCCTCAGTGAAGACGAAAAGACATTCACCCAGGTATACCATTCCGTGTTTGATCCATCGAATATTACTACCGAAACTTACACGGTGAAAACACTCACTCGCGACCGGCTTGTGCTGGTGCAACTGATCGATCTCACCATTTTTGGATTAACTGATAAGGAAGTATTTGAGTCGACGTATGAACCGGCTCCGTAGTTATTTTAAAAAGACATTTATGCACACAGGTAAAAATCTGCTGGCAGGTATCGCATTCACCACCGCGTTTGCTTCCTGCAACAATGAATCGGCTACCGCGGAAAAGAAAACCGATAGCGCTCTGGTCAAACTGGAGTTTACCGTGGAAGCGGCACCGGAATGGACTTCCCTGTTTTACCGCAACCATGGCTGGTTCGGTGGCGACGGGATTTTTGCCGTAGCACGCAGTGGTTCGGAGCAGAACGGTGCAGCCAAAAAGGAGGATGCCCTGATCTGGTTCAGCGATACCATGTTTGGTGACATCAGCAACGATTCGCTGCAGCCCGGCTTCGGCATGATCAACAACTCCATGGCTGTCCTGAAAGGTGGTATGCCCGATTCATCAGCAATCCGATTCTACTGGGATTCAGCTGCCGGCAAACCCAAATCGCTGTACCTGCCACAAACACCCGCCACGGGCAAAGATGATTATTACTGGCTCGGGGATGGATTCGTGAACCAGGAGAAAGGCAACGACCTGTATATTTTTGGATACCGCATCCGCAACCTGCCTGACGTAAAAAAGTTTGGCTTCCGCGAAGAGGGCAATACCCTGCTGGTAGTGCCTGCGGGTGCCCAGCCACCTTTTGCCGCCAGCAAACAGCTGGATATTCCTTTTTTGTTGGGTCGTGCAGTGGACTCGGTTGGTAGTTTTGGTGCGGGTCTCCTGGTGAATACAAAGGAAGCCGGTGCCGTTTCCCCCGATGGTTTCCTGTATGTATATGGTGTGCGGGGTAAGACAAAGGAAGTAATGGTAGCACGTGTGAAACCCGCACTGGTAGAGGATTTCAAAGAATGGCGATTCTGGGATGGCCAGGATTGGTCAGCCGATGTGAACAAGGTGCAACCGATCGCCGACCGGGCCTCTAATGAAATGAGCGTTACGCCGCTGCCCGATGGGCGTTATGTGATGGTATTCCAGAAAGACGGATTGGGAAAAATGGTGGGCCTGCGCGTTGGGGCTACCCCTTATGGTCCCTTTGGTCCGATCCAGGATGTATATGATGTAAGTGGGGACCTGAAAGACAGTAAGAACCTGTTTCCTTATAATGCAAAAGCGCATCCGGTGTTATCTGCTCCCGGCGAGTTGCTGATCAGTTACAATATCAACTCGTTCGATTATGATGTTGACATCCGGAAGTTTCCCCATTTGTATCGCCCGCGTTTTATCCGTGTGAAGTATAGTCTTTAAACTATTTCTATGAAGCTGCAATTTGTGTTGTGTTTTTGCCTGCTGGTGAGTAGCCGTAATGTATATGGCGGAACGGGCAATATCGCCGGTCAGGCCAGGGTAACGGTTTCCACGGACAAATCCGGGCAGGAGGGATCGAAGGCTACCGACGGAGTCATTGCTGTGGATGGGGCAGGCGAGTGGGCCTGCGAAGGGGTAACCACCGATTGGGGCTATATCCGTTTTCCCTGGATCCGGCTGGATTGGGAGGATGTACGGGAAATCAACCGGGTGGTGTTATACGACCGGGCTTCTTTAACGGAGAATATCGCCGGAGGCAAATTGTTATTCAGTGATGGGTCAGTTGTATGGGTAAACCAGTTGCCCGCCGACGGGGCTGGTAAGTCTGTCAGTTTCCCGGCAAAAAAAATCAGCTGGGTAAAATTTGTAGTGACTGATGGCACGGGATCCGACCTTGGATTAAGCGAAATCGAAGTCTACCCTACGCCCGATCAGGCTGGTCAATACGTAAGCTGGGTTGATCCTTATATCGAGACCAACCGCGGCAGGGATATCTTTTTTATTACCGGGAGCACGCCCTTTGGCCTTGCCAGCAGCGCACCGATGACCCGGAATAAAAACCAGAACGGCGGTGCCTATAATTATAATGAAACGGAGATCCTGGGGTTTGAACAGATCCATGCATGGATGGTGATGGGGTTTGAACTGATGCCAGCCACTGTCAACGAAAACCCTGCACTGGGGCAGCAGGGATGGAAATCAAAGTTTAGTCATGATGATGAAATCGTGCAACCCGGTTACCATCGTGTATTCCTACGCAACCATGCTATCTGGGCCGAGCAAACGGCCACTGAACGGGTAAACTTTTACCGGTTCACGTATACAAAAGACACCAAAGCAAGGATCATTGTAAACCTTGCAGGTTATGTTTCCAATAATGTGATGACCAATGCGGAGGTCACCAAAGTCAGCAACCGGGAGATCCAGGGATCCTTCAGTACCGTCAATCGATTCTGGGGTGGTCCGAAAGACGTGAAGATCTTTTTTGTGGCCCGGTTTGACAAGGATTTCAACGCAATGGATGCCTGGAATGCAGGCGCAGAGCAGGAAAATGTATCCAACGTAACGGGCGACAGCCTTACGGTGGCATTGGCCTATGACCTGAAAAAAGGGGAAAGGGTCAATATGAAAATAGGCCTCTCCTACACCACTATTGAAAATGCACGCGCTAATCTCGACAGCGAATGCCCTGCCTGGGATTTTGATGCGGTGCGGAAACAAACCCAGGATACCTGGAATGAATGGCTGGGTCGGATAGCAGTAAAAGGCGGGATGCCGGAAAATTGGATCAAGTTTTATACAGATCTCTGGCATGTGTTGCTGGGACGCCAGAAGATCAATGATGTAAATGGTGATTACCCCGACCGTACCACCGGCAAACGGGATGGCAATTTTACGGATGCGGTGTTTAAAATAAAACGGGTGCCGATGAATAGCGAAGGGAAGCCTGCGTTCAATATGTACAGTTCCGATGCATTCTGGCTTTCACAGTGGAACCTGAATGTACTGTGGGGTCTGGCCTGGCCGGAGGTGATGGATGATTTTGCTGCTTCGCTGATTGAATACGCCGATAATGGTTACCTCCTTCCCCGGGGTCCGTCAGGCGGAGGTTATTCTTATATCATGACCAGCTGTCCGGCGTCCAACCTGATTGAGAGTGCCTATATGAAAGGCCTGCTCCGCAAATCGGATCCATTACATGCCTATGAAGTAATCCGGCGCAACCACCTGCCTGGTGGTATGCTGGGTGATGCTGCGGATATAAAGTTTTATACAAAGAATGGATACTGGCCCGACAATGTCGGGATTACTATCGAAGCCAGTTTCCAGGATTGGGGTATTGCGCAGATGGCCGCAAAACTCGGCAGGAAAAAGGATTATAACTTTTTCATGAAACGTTCGGCCGGATGGGTAAAGAGTTTTGAGCCCAACCAGAAATTACTTTTTCCACTTGACCGCCGGGGAAAATTCATGCATACCGATCCATTAAGTGGCGCGGGTTGGGTAGAAGCCAATGCGTGGCAGGGAACCTGGGGTTTGTCACACGCGCTTCCTGAACTGATTGTAAAAATGGGTGGCGAAGACAGTTTTACCAGCAAACTCAATTATGCCTTCGAGCAATCGAGGGAGAGTGATTTTGTGTTTGGATACACGGACGGGTATGTGAGTTATGCCAACCAGCCAGGATGTTCCAATGCCCATGTGTTCAGTTATGCCGGCAAACCCTGGCTTACCCAATACTGGGTGCGTCGGGTGCGTGACCAGGCGTATGGAGCGGTGACACCGGATATGGGATATGGAGGGCATGATGAAGACCAGGGTCAGATGGGCGGGGTCAGTGCGCTGATGTCTATCGGTCTGTTTAATATAAAAGGTAACCAGTCGCAGACACCCGTGTATGAAATCACCACGCCAATTTTCGACGAGGTAAAAATCAAGTTGGATAAAAAGTATTATACCGGCGATACGTTTGTGATTAAGTCAGCCAACAACTCCGGGGTTAATGATTATATCCAGTCGGCCACGCTCAACGGGAAAGAACTCAATACCTTCTGGTTTACACACGATGCTTTCTCGAAAGGCGGTGTACTGGAATTGCAATTGGGTAAATCCCCGAATAAAAGCTGGGGTACTGGTGGTTTACCGGAATAATATTGGATTGCCTCAAACATGCTACCTTTTCATCACTGACATCTTATAAAACCTACCGGTCCCTAATTCTCAAAGAATAGCCTAGCTACGATCTTTTTGCATTCGGCAAGCTGAACTTCATATCCTTCATCTTTTTTACATCGCCTGACCTCAAGACCACCTTACCTGGCCGTGATCGTGCGCGTGAATGATTGGTGTGTGAATACAGCTGACCCAAAATGAGCCAATTTTTGGGTGTGTCGTCTGGATATAACCCAAAAATGCGGATTATTGGGTTATATTTTTTTGACATAACCCATTTTTGCTCATTTTTGGGTTACATTTGGCTGGTAAACTATACAAAATGGAACGACTTCCGTTGAACGTTGACATCGAAACCAAACCCGTATTGCGAAAAACGGTCCTTGCACATAAGGCATTGGCTGAATTGAAAGGTATGATCAGCAGTATACCTAACGAAAACATCTTGCTGGAAACGCTCACCCTGCAGGAAGCAAAGGAGAGTTCTGCCATTGAAAATATCGTCACCACTTTCGATGAGGTTTACCAAAGTGATCTCTTTTCAAATCAATTCGCCAGCTCTTCCGCCAAAGAAGTCCATATGTATGCCCATGCTCTCAAAACGGGGTTTTCGCTGGTAAAGAAAACCCACTTGTTGACTAACAATCACATCTTGCAGATTCAATCGGAAGTTGAAATGAACAGTGCGGGGTTTCGCAAGTTACCTGGTACCAAATTATTAAATGATAAAACCGGGGATGTTATTTATACCCCACCACAGGATGCAGCGGAAATCGTGGATCTGATGAATAATCTCGAAACATTTATCAATGACGACTCTGTTATGGACGTTGATCCCTTGGTGAAAATGGCCATCATCCATCATCAGTTTGAAAGCATTCACCCATTCTACGACGGTAATGGCCGGACGGGCAGGATCATAAATATCCTCTACCTGGTGCAACAGAATTTGCTACATCTGCCGGTATTGTACATGAGCCGCTACATCATTCGTCACAAGGCAGACTATTACAGGTTACTTCAGACAGTCAGGGAAAAAAATGAATGGGAAGAATGGCTCCTGTTTATGCTCGACGGTGTAGAAAAGACAGCCAATGAGACTGTGATCTTGCTTTCCGCGCTGAAAGGACTGATGCAGGAATTTAAACAACAGATCCGGCTGAAATTTCCGAAGATGTATAGTCAGGATCTGATCAACAACTTGTTCAAATACCCATACACAAAAATTGAGTTTATTCAACAGGATCTTGAGGTAAGCCGTAACACCGCTATCAGGTATCTGGAAACATTGGTTAAAGAAGGGCTGCTGACGAAAATGAAAATTGGCAGGGACAATTTCTACCTTAACTATCAGCTCTTCGGACTTCTAAAGGGTGATTGATCTGGTAGCATAAACTACCTGCACGCATTAATTAGCATCAGCTGGATCTTAGCCAGAATGTGAGCTGTTTTGGGTTAGGTTTTTTCCATATAACCCAAAAAAGTCTGTTTTTAGGTTATATGGACTTAGTAGAAACATTTTTGCATCATTTTGGGTTAAATGCCAATCGAACCTCAACCCTGCAACCTTTCCATCACCGCCATCTTATACAACCTCCCGATCGGAATCTCAACCTTTCCGATCATCACCGACACGCCATTATACCCGGAAATAGTATCCAGCGAAACGATAAACGAACGATGGGTGCGGATAAATTTATGTTCAGAGAGCAGGTTTTCCATCGCACTGATGGATTGTTTGGCCAGCAGGTCCGTGCCATCGCGGCAGAATACCCGTACATAGTCCTTCCAGCCTTCGATATACAGGATCTCAGGGATAAACACCTTTTTCATATCCCGGTCCACCTTCAGGTAAATAAACGTAGGCCCGCCTGAAGCTTCGATAACAGCTGGCGCGGATACATCCTCCCCCATCTGTCGGTTCAGCCGCGCAATGGATTTGAAGAATCGCTCGAAGGACACCGGTTTCACCAGGTAATCCACCGCGTCCAGTTCAAACCCATCCACTGCATATTCCCGGTAAGCCGTAACAAAAATTACTTTTGGGGGGTGTGACAGGTTCCGCAAAAAATCCGTACCGATAATCCGGGGCATTTTGATATCGAGGAACATTACATCCACTGCCTGGCGTTTAAGCACATCGAGCGCCTCGATCGCATTTCGGCACTGACCGGCAATCTCGAGGCCATTGATGGACGTGATGTAACTCGCCAGCACCTGCAACGCCTGTGGTTCATCATCTATGAGCAGGCACCGGAGTTTCATGCTGGAACGGTTTCAGGAACCGCCGGGGTTAACGGCACTGTGTGATAAACCGTCAGCTCAGCCAGACGGATCATTACGGAGGCGACAAAGAAGTTCCCTTCATCGTTAATCCTCAACTCATTTCTTCCGGGGTAAATAAAATCAAGTCGCTTCCGCACATTATTAATGCCGATGCCATTGGGACCGGGCGGCACATATTCATTTTTGCTGTTGGCAATCTTACAACGCAGCACATTATTCTTCACCGAAATGTCAACGGCTAACCAGGGTTTATCCAGTTGCTCGGACAGGCCATGTTTAAATGTATTCTCCAGGAGCGGCATTATAATCAGCGGTGCAATAAAATGGTTTTTTATATCGCCCTCCACACTCCAGGAAATATCCACCCGGTTGCCATAACGTTCCCGCTCCAGCTCGATATAATCCTTCATCACTTCTATTTCTTTCTCCAGCCGCACTTCCTCTGCTTTACAGTCGTACAACATATAACTCAGCAATGACGACAGCTTCAGGATCAGTCCCGCGGTTTTATCCGACCCCTGCATGGCAAACGAATAAATATTGTTCAGCGTGTTGAATAAAAAATGTGGATGGATCTGCGCTTTAAGTACCTGCAGTTCGGCAGTGGTTTTCTCCTGTTGTGCCTGCATCCACTGGCGTTGTTTGATGGTCCACAACTTGAAGAATTTGATGATCATGGGGCTGGCCGCAGAAGTGGTCATGCAGAGATAACAAAAGGCCAGCGGTCCCCTCGGCAGGATATTGTCCAGACCCATTGCTTCCTGTGCGGGAATGAGCACATAACTCCGGTACCCTGCATCGATATAAATGCCCAGCACCGCCCAGGCAAGGGTTACCAGGAGAAACTGTATTACCCTGCCCTTCAGTAGTAAATGAGGGATCGCTATATAAACCAATGGATAGCCAAACAGGATAAAGGCCGGCACCCACATGGTCATGTTCAACAGGTGGCGGCCGTAGGAAAGTGGCACACCCATGAGCATCCAGAATGCCGCCCATATACTGACATGACAGGTCCAGTACACAACGTGCCTGATCACCCGGTATCGGGGTGAAAAGATGAACTCGTTGTACAAAAATGCATTGATGGATTTCACTTGATCCAAATTAGGCAATAGATCCGGGTAATCCTGCTTCCCGATGGGAAAATAGACTAACGACATGATTTTCCGACAAACGACAGGATAGGACACGGGAGCGGCGTTAGCCGTCTTTTACTGCTTTATTTCGCTTAACCGGCACATTGATCGATTGACGTGTAAGACCTGTTCCGGCCATTTGTATTTTAGGGTTGCTTTCCGGGAAACGGAAAGGATCCGCCCTCTATACCCGCCTTTATTTACCATTACCATTAAACCTTAATTTATGACTTTCAAGACCCTGGGCACCCTGTTACTGGCACTGGCCACCTGCTTCTTTTCCTGTAAAAAAGACAACGGTCCCAAAGTGCCCGAAGCCAACACCTATTCGGCTGAAGTAGTCACTAAATGGCTCGGAGTACAGACGGGTATGCTCAACCGGCCAACGGGGAATCCCTTCGGTTTTAATCCGGGGCGGTATATGGCGTACTGCGGCATTGCCCTTTATGAAGCGATATTGCCTGGAATGCCCGCCAACCGGTCATTGTATGGCCAGCTGACCAGCATGCCCGAAATGCCCGAGGCTGATCCCGGGCTTGCTTATCACTGGCCGACCGCTGCCCACGCGGCGCTGGCGGCCATGACGCGGAAGTTCTATAGTGGCATCACAGCGGCTTATAATGAAACCGCTGTAAACAATCTCGAAACGGAATTGAATACCAAATTCATGGCAGAAGCGGGTAGCGATGTATTTGAACGGTCGGCCGCATTCGGGACAGAAGTCGCTAACCGGATTTATACCTGGGCCCAAACAGACAATGCCGGCTGGCCCACAACACCATATCAGTTGCCTCCCTATTATCCCGGTATGTGGATGCCGGAAACAGGTAGCCCGGTGAATCCTTATGGTGGATACACGCGTTTGCTGGTACCTGGCAGTCTCGACGATGTGGCGTCTCCTCCACTTGCCTACAGCACTGATCCTACATCTCCCTATTATAAAGACATGCAGGAAGTGTATACCGTTTCGCAAAACCTGACGGCGGAGCAGAAGTTAATCGCAAAATATTACGTGGATTCAAATCCGGGTTATCCGGCCGGTGCGCATTACGTGTCGATCTTAAAACAGGTTATGGAGCAATTGAAACCATCACTTGAAAAAGCAGCATTAACGTATGCAAAAACTGGGATTTCTTTATGTGATGCAGTCACAGGCTCGTTCAAAGTCAAGTACACACACCTCGCTGAACGGCCTTTCCAGTTTATCCGCACGGTGATTGTACCCACTGCCATTCCGCAATGGCAGCCCTACCTGCCCACACCCGGATTTCCTGATTTCCCCTCCAATCACGCCATATTCAGCAATAGCGTGGCCTATGCACTTTCAAGCATTTATGGTGACAAGACCGCGATCACCAATTCCACTTATGAAGGCGTAATGGCTGATATGGGAAATGGTCCGCAAAACCTGGGAAAACGCCAGTATGCTTCGTTTGACGCGATGGCTGATGAGATATCCATCTCAAGGTTATACGGCGGGATCCATTACCGGTATTCATGTGAAGAAGGTGCTAAGCAAGGTCGGAAAACAGCGCAGAATGTGGAAACAAAACTGAATTTCCTGAAATGATGGAGGGTGGTTAACCGATTGACGGTGGGTGTCGGTTTCTCGGGGTCAGCGCTTACCCTTTAAGATTTTCGCTGATGTTGTCTTCGGTGGCGCCTGACTTTTCCATGATATTAGTGATCATCCGCTCCAATCGTTCACGCGCCTCCGTCACCTGCCGGATCCTGAACATTTTTTCTTCAGTCAGTTCCTGCATACTGTCTTTGTCGCCCGGGCGACCAGCGGTTGCCCTCGACGAATCCTTTGCTAAAGTTGCATCCCGCTGGTTTTTCCTGGATGAGTTCTGCGCCTTCATTTCGGCAGCAAGGGTCCGGAGCTCAGCGTCCATTTGTTCGGATGTTTCCAGCATTACAAGCACAATAAGTGTTTCAATGTCGGTGTTGGTGAGGTTCGCAAGCATTGAATTCTTCCGCAACGCTGCTTTAAGACTATCGGTATTCAGTGTATGGTTGGTGAAATGTGAGCTGGTGTTAGCAACGAGTTTGCGATAATCCGGTTTTATCGAGGTCATTGCCCTTTTATGATAGAACGTGATTTTTGGATTACGTTTTATGGGTTGTTGACCATACAAAACGGATGCGGTTAGCACGGTGATGAAGAGCAAAAAATATTTCATACAGTTTTATTAATGTCCGGCTCACGGCGACTGCTTTTTTCTGAACTGCCGGTGGATTCATGAAGACAAACCTGCAAACATTGAAAGTGAACACGACATGCCCTGGCAATATAAAATTTTGTTTTGAATGGGCATGCCGGCTTTACCGCAGTCCCTGGTAAATACCCATCACTAATTTGAGTGATGCTTCGTGCACGGATATCTTTCATTCATGCTGCATCGGTGATCTCTGTTATCCAAAAGCTTCAGCCTCCTTTACATAGCAACCACGCAGTTTATTCTTGAAGAAAATTAGCCGCTGACCTGTAACATTCGGGATTCTCCCACGTCATGCGTGATGTAATTGCCCTGTTACCAACCAACCAAACCTGCTCCAAATGCCAGCCAGCTACTTCAAATTGTTCCGGCGAAACCTCCATAAGGGCCGCCAATTCAGTGTGTTGAATATTGTCGGTTTGTCAACCGGACTTACCTGTGCACTTTTCATCTTCCTCTGGGTGTCTAGTGAAAAACAAGTTGACCGGTTTAATACAAATAACCATAGGTTATTTGTTGTCATGAAGAATTCTGCCAATGCAGATGGGTCCATCCGCACGTTAGAAACCACACAGGGTCTGCTCGCCCAATCCATGGCAGAAGACCTGCCGGAAGTGGAATACGCGGTATCTGTCCGTACGGATGGAACGGGTATTATTGGCGCCGGCGAAAAACACCTGACCGCCAGGGCAAATTTCGCGGGTAGGGATTTTTTTAACGTATTTTCTTACAGCGTTCCTGAAGGAAATAAAGAAACTGTGCTGACCGGGACTACGAGTGTTCTGCTATCCGAGGACATGGCAAACGCTTTATTTGGCAGTTCCCGGAATGTCATCGGCCAGACCATTAACTGGGACAAGGGGAATGATTTCAGCGGTGTATATACCGTTACCGGTATTTTTGAGCCACCACCAGCAGGATCCACCGATCAGTTTGATGTACTTTTCCCGTATGACCTCTATGCTGCAAAAAAAGCCGAAGATGTGGCAGACTGGACCAGTAACAGTACGCGCACCTTTCTATTGTTAAGAAATGCCGCGAACGCTACAGACTTCAGTGAAAAGATCCGGGATTATACAAGAAATAAGCTTACTGCATTGCAGGGAAATGCTGGCGAAGATCAAAAAAAAGAGGGGACTATTTTCCTGCAGCGATATTCTGACCGGTACCTCTACAATCACTTCGAGAACGGTAAACAGGATGGCGGGCGGATCCAGTATGTAAAGTTGTTTTCCATTATTGCCATCTTTATCCTGCTCATCGCCTGCGTCAACTTCATGAACTTGTCAACGGTGCGTGCAACAACCCGGATGAAAGAAATTGGTGTCCGGAAGTTAATGGGTGCCAACAGACTTGGGCTGGTTTTGCGGTTTATGGCAGAATCGGTTCTGATGGCTGTGTTTTCGCTGTTGATCGCGATGGTTCTGATGCTGATTCTCCTTGAACCATTCAATCAGGTAACGGGTAAACAATTATCATTTCCTGTGGATATGGGATTTCTGGGAAGCATTTTATGCATTGCCCTGATTACCGGTATTGTCGCCGGAAGTTATCCCGCACTCTTTCTCTCTGGATTTAAGCCCGTACAGGTGTTGAAAGGAAAACTGTCCTCTTCCCTGAGTGAATCGTTTATACGCAAGGGCCTCGTGGTTTTCCAGTTTACGGTTTCGGTGGTTATGATCATCGCTGTACTGGTAGTAGACAGGCAAATGAAACTGATACAGGAGAAGAACCTGGGGTATAGCAAGGATAATATCATCCGGTTTCCAGGTATGGGAAAACTGCGGAAAGATGGTTTACCTGCATTTGTCACAGAGGTGCAGAAAATCCCCGGCGTAATCGGCGTGTCAAGTATGGCTGGCACTACAACAGGGCGGTTCAGTCAGTCAGGCAGCCGGGTTGACTGGCCCGGGAAAAGCGAAGGAAAAGGAATCGAGTTCAATGGCCTCGACATGGGTCCTGAAATGATGGAGCTGCTTGATCTCACAATGAAGGAAGGCCGCGGTTTTTCAACCCAGTATCCGTCTGACAGCAGCAGCGTGATCTTCAATGAAACGGCGGTTGCCGCAATGAAACTTGACAACCCTGTCGGCAAGACGGTCAGTGTATGGGGGAAGCCGAGGCAGATTATCGGGGTGGTTAAAGATTTTCAGTTTGAATCCATGTACAAAAAGGTGAATCCTTTTTTTCTCCGGTATGTGCCCAATAATAACATGGTGTATGTGAAAATAAAAGCCGGACAGGAAAGGGAATCGCTTGCAGCTATCAGCACTTTTCATAAACAATACAACATGGGACTTCCGCTTGAGTATAAGTTTCTCGATGACGACTATGATTTATTGTATGCAGCTGAGGAAAGGGTGTCCCGGCTGTCGACGTACTTTGCAGGTGTGGTTATCATTATTTCCTGTCTGGGACTTTTCGGTCTTTCTGCGTTTACCGCCACAAAACGAAAAACGGAAATTGGCGTCCGGAAAGTAATCGGCGCGTCAGTCACCGATATAGTATTACTGTTATCAAGGGACTTCCTGAAATTGGTTGTGATAGCCATTTCGATTGCCTTTCCATTTGCGTGGTGGGCGATGCACAACTGGTTGCAGGGCTTTGCTTACCGGACGGAGATAAACATTGGTATTTACCTGGGCTCAGCTGCTATCATCATTGCCATTACCATCATTACTACCGTTTTTCAGGCTATCAAGGCTGCTATAACGAATCCTGTCCAGTCATTGCGGAATGAATAGACACGGTGGGATTTACAAATGGGATAACCGTGAAACGGCGTATCGTTATAATCACGGCTTAAAAACATAAATTCCCTATTTTTATCCCTCTGAATTCAAACCTTCAATTATATGAAAAAAATAGTGCTTGTGCTGTTTTCCTTACAGTTGATCGTCTCTTGTAACAATGCTGATAACAAGGGCGCTGAAACAACCGAGGCGCCAACAGGACCAGGCGTGGATTCGACCGTCACCCAAACAGAAGTTGCCAGCACTCCGACTACAGCCTCTCCTTCGGCATTTGATCTCAGCAGTGTTCCCGTGTCCACCGCCGACATCGGTGATTTCCCTTTCTTTACCGCACCGGAAGGGTCGGAGTATATCAACAAGGTAAAACCGAAGAACTTCGACTTCATGGTTTTTGTAACGCCCGACAGTATTTACGAAGTGGAAGGAAAAACATTCCGCGCCTATGTTCACCCCGACAGAAAAAGTGAATCGGAAGTGAGCGGCAGGTTTCTAATAAAAAGTTATGAAGATGCTATAGCGAAAGCCGGCGGGGTGAAAGTGTTTGAGGGCAGGTTAAAGGATGAGCGAAAGGACCGGTATGTTACGCTTTGCACCTACGCTGGAAGTGACGGCAGCCTCGATATCTGGAACAACGAGATCGCTACTTATGTGATCAGGAGAACTGATGGGGACGTGAATATTGCACTGGATAAGGGTAGGGGAAACACCACTGCTATCCAGATCGTGCAGCAGAAACCGTTTGAGCAGACGATCAAAAAAGTAACGGCCGACAAACTGGAAAAAGACCTCGCGGAGACGGGCAAGTCGGTATTGTATATCAACTTCGACGTGGACAAGGCGACCCTGAAACCCGATGGTCTGGAAACAGTTAAAGTAATCGGCGAAATGCTGCAGATAAATAAAAGCCTGAAGGTTGCCATCAACGGTTATACCGACAATTCCGGAACGGCCGCGCGAAACCAGCAATTATCAGAGGACCGGGCATTGACAGTAAAAAATACTGTTATCAAATCCGGGATCGATGCCAGTCGTCTGGAGTCAAAGGGTTACGGCCAGGCCAACCCGATTGCTGATAACGGCAGCGAGGAGGGGAAAGCAAAAAACAGGCGGGTGGAATTGGTGAAACGCTGAGTTACGTTGACCATTTCCCCCGGTTGGTGGCAGGCCCGCGCTATGTGAAGGGATAAGCCTTTATTCCGATTGTTTATATTCTGCATCAGTCACCTTCTGCAACCAGGTTACGATCCCTTGTTCCGTTTTGGGTAAAATGTAAAGCTGTTGCATCCCGGTATCTTCGCTTGCGCCATGCCAATGCTCCACATTGGGCGGGCATTTCACCACATCTCCCTTTTTAAGCGTCTGCCGGGGTTGTCCTTTGACCTGGTGGTAACCTGCGCCATCCGTGATAATCAGGATCTGGCCAGACGGGTGGCTATGCCAGTTGCTCCTCGCGCCGGGTTCAAAATACACGTTACCGATTACGGTGTTGTAGATGCTGTCGTCTCCGACCAGCGGGGTGTTCCACGCATTACCGGTAAAATTTTCGGCTGGGCCTTTTTCGCCTTTGGCAAAAATAGGTGCCGTCGCGGCGGTGTCAGTTGTTGTTTTTCTGTCCATACAATTTATTGAGAGCAATGCCAGTAAGGCAATGGCTATGAAGTTTGATGATTTCATTTTATAGAGATTAGTTATTGGATGGAAAATTTGACAGTTACATTCCCCGTTCCCAGGGCGGCGGGCAACCGGGATGGATCGGTTACCCGCGCCAGTGCTGTGTATCGGTATGATGTTGAAAAGGTCTTGTAAAAAAGCACTAAGGTGTTTGAGCCATAGAGCATGAGGTCTCCGGATTGTATAGTCCCGGGATTGAACGCGTTTGCCGGCAGGCTATTGGGCAAATCAACATATTTCTCATTCCCGTTCAGTTCGGTCATGTTGATCGTCATCGGCAATGCTGACTTCAATGCTGCTGCAGCCGGGTTGTCATATAATGTTGCGGTGAAATTATTTTCCCCGATGGTAATAGTCAGTTTCATAGAGTCAACGGATAATTCATTTACCGGGGAAGTCTCCGAGGTGCTGCTTTTATTGCAACCCGCCATCAGCTGGATCGCGATAAGACAGGCAAGAAAGGTGCATAACGGTTTCATCCGGTGCGTTTAAAGGTTTTTGATGTGTTTTGCAGGAATACCGCCAACTACTGTATTGTCGGGCACGTCCTTCGACACTACCGCTCCAGCCGCCACCACCGCATTTTCCCCGATGGTGACGCCCTGTAAAATAGTAGCGTGGGCACCGATCCAGGCATTCCGTTTAATGTGGATCCGCCCGGTGGTCAGCGTCTGCCTGTCCTCCGCCGCCACCGGATGCCCTTCCGACAACAAACTGACTTTCGGAGCCAGCATTACATAATCCTCGATGGTGATACCGCCAAGGTCGAGAAACGTACAATCAAAATTGATAAACACTCCTTTTCCAATGCTGGTGTTTTTCCCATAATTAATCTGGAAGGGTGGGAATACCATGGTGGAGGGATCAATGTCAGCTCCAATGATCTGGGATAAGACCCTGCGGATCTCTGATTCGGCTGCCGCCACGTTCAGCTGAACCAGCAATTGACGGGTCTGGTAACAGGCTTGCGGGATGTTGGAATATTCCGGGTCACTGAACAAAACGGATTCGCCGTTTAACAGTCGTTGAAAAATTGTAGGAGATGTTTCCATTGTTGCAGGCTTTACATTGTAAAGATACCGCCGTTCCATATCCCGAATGATACACTTATTACGGGGATAATGTCAAATATTACGTATTATTGGTCATCAGACGGTTTGGATAAAGAGTCGGGTCATGGAAAAAATTATACTGCTTGAATCATCCGGGAAAGTGAATTTCCCAGTGGGCTACTCTGAGATTTACCACACGCACATCCTGTGCGAGCGGGGTCATATGGATTTCGTTTTTAACGATAAGCGATACCGCGGAAACGCGGGCGAATTCGTGTTCTGGTTTGCCCATAGCAAAGTATCAGGCATCAGCTTTTCAAAAAACTTCAAAGCCCATGTATTATTGGTGGAAGGCGGCTTCCTGGACGCCAACGTGCCCGACCAGGGTTGGAGTATTGATGTGATCCTCCATTCCCGGAACAATCCGATCCTGCACCTGCAGGAAAAGGACAGGGTAAAAGTGTTAACCAATTTTAAGCTGCTGTTGGCCCGGTACCAGGAAGCGGAGCATCTTTTTTACAAGGAAGTCCTGGCCATGCAAATGCAGCTGTTCCTGTTTGATATGTGGTTTATTTTTTCCAGCGAATATGAACGGCGGAAACGCACGATAGAGAGCGGAACGCTTTACGAACAATTTATGCAACTGCTGCAGGAGTTCTGTATGACGGAGCGCGAAGTGCAGTTTTATGCCGATCGGCTGCACATCACTGCCAAACACCTGAACTTCGTTTGCAAACAGAATACTAACCTCACTGCTTCAGCATGGATCCAGCGTTATGCCAAAGAGCGGATCATCCTGCTGTTGAAGAATAAACAGGTCACCGTCGCGGAGATCGCCGATAAAATGGCATTTTCCAGCCGGTCTTTCTTTACCCGGTATGTGAAGAAGTTGATAGGGGCAACGCCCAGCGAGTTCAGGAATCGACTGCGGTAGACACTTTGTCCTGCTCCCACAACTATTTATACAGTTCCTGGTCTTTCAGGTAATCAATGCCATTTGCCTTCAGGTACCTGATCCCCCATTTGCTGGCAAATTCCATAATTGGTGAAAAGGCTTTGCCATTTTTCGCCAATGCGTACTCCACCCGATAAGGTTTTGAAGAAATAGTTTTTTTTACTATCAGCTCGTCTGCTTCCATCTCCTTCAGTTGCTGGCTCAGCATTTTTTCGGAAATGCGGGGAAGGTTGTCGCGGATTTCACTGTAGCTTCTTTTTTTGTACCGGTAAAGATGCGAAAGGATCAATACTTTCCATTTTCCATTAATAAAACTGAACGTCACATCAATTGGGCAGGTATAAGTGCGGCCTTTGAATGCTATCATTGGCAAAAATTTGGATAAAAATAGGGGCTATGGGTCAATGGGGACGGACCTACTTTTTGGTAAGCCCTGTTTCGGACAAAACCTATACATTATTTTGCAGGTTAATCAGGGCAGCAAAATGGTCATGCGGCAACTAAAATAATTTAATCATGGAAAAAACGATTCCGACTTTATTTGAATGGGCCGGGGACGCTGAAACGTTTGAAAAACTATTTACCTCCTTTTATGCGCGAGTGGTAAAAGACGAACTGATTGGCCCGGTGTTCAGCAGTATGTCGCCCGACCACGTGTCGCATGTAGCGCATTTCGTGGCAGAAGTTTTTGGAGGCCCGCAAACCTATACGAAAGAAGACGGGGGCAGTCACGCGCACATGATCGGTAAACATATCGGCAAAATGCTTACGGAGCCCATGCGCCGGCGGTGGGTGGACCTGTTGATTGAGTCCGCAGATGCCCTGGAACTGAAGAGTGATCCCGAGTTCCGCTCGGCCTTTGTCGGTTATATCGAATGGGGTACGCGCCTCGCTGTAATCAATTCGCAATTGACGGATAACCCCATGAATGCCTCAGAACCCATGCCCAGATGGGGATGGGGTGAAACGGGCGGACCCTATCTCCCTCAATCAGAATTATGAAACTATTTATCATACGCTGCCTGCTGGCTGTAAACTTAACCGCCTGCCATACGGAGAAGGGTGCCCACACAACGATCCGGATCGACCACATGGTTGATCTCACGCACACCCTTACACCGGCGTTTCCGTTTATCCCGGTGAAAAAACTCACCTTTCCTTTTGAGCTGATCCCGATGGCTACTCTGAAAGATAATGGCGTGGCGGCAAATTCCTGGCGGATGCATGAACATCTTGGTACCCATATCGATGCGCCGAATCATTTTATTGAAGGACAGTTGTCGGTCGACCAGATCCCGTTAAAGGACCTTATGGTACCGGTAGTAGTGATTGATATCGAAGAAAAAGCATCAGGAAACAGCGACGCCACAGTCAGTATTGCCGACATTGTCGCGTTCGAAAAACGATATGGGCGGATTCCGGCAAACGCCTGCGTGATGATGTACTCCGGTTGGGAAAAGCACCTGCGTGATTCCATGTTCGTGGGGCTGGATTCGTTGCAGGTAAAACACTACCCGGGGTTCTCCAACGAAGTAATTGAGTATCTGTTGAAGGAAAGGGAGATCTCCGGTATCGGGGCGGATGTACTTTCGCTTGATCCGGGTGTGGATGAAAATTATACCGGGCACAAAATACTTTTTGCCGCGGGCAAATGGGCACTGGAGTGTGTGGCTAACCTGCACGGTATTCCAAAAACCGGCGCCACTATTTTTATCGGCGCTCCGAAGGTGGGTGATGCCACGGGTGGCTTCTCGCGGATTATAGCAGTGTGGTAGAATCAGTTCTCGCCCAATTGCGGTTTCTCCAGTTCCCGCAAAATCACAGTGCGCAACCGCTCCTCATTCTTGTCACCCCATTCCCCCAACGCGGCAATAACAGGGATTACCGTCTTCCCAAATTCCGTAAGACTATATTCCACCTTTGGCGGTACCACGGGATAAACTTTTCGCGTAATCAATTCGTGATCTTCCAACTCTTTTAGTTGCACATTCAACACCCTGCGTGAGGCGTCAGGGATTTTGCGTTGTAGTTCGCTGGGGCGTTGATGGCCGATATGGATAAACCACAACAAGCGGATTTTCCATTTCCCATACAGGACCTCACCGATCAGGTCCAGCCCGCAATTCAGGTTCGGTGCTATTTTTCTTTCGTACATGTTACAAAACTAAACATAATCCCGGCTTGGGGGCATAGGGATAAATTTGTCCCTATCTGATTCGTAACCCCGTACTTGTCTTGCCTTCTCTTATGCTCCAATTTTGCCCTATCAATCATTCAAAACAGTATAAGCAAAATGGAACAGTTTAATTTCAACAACGAATTATCCGGCAAAATAACCCTGGTAACAGGTGGTACCAAAGGCGCCGGAAGGGCAATCGCAGAGCGGCTTTTACAGGCCGGGGCAACCGTTATCATCACTGCCCGGAATAC
>SEAD01000369.1 GCA_004173355.1 Chitinophagaceae bacterium
CAACGGCATTTTCTGTGCGCGGTTGGTGCCTGGGTTTCATACACAGGCACCAACCGCGCACAGAAAATGCCGTTGCATGCACGACACGCTGGAAGATCACTTCCATGAGCAGCGAATCCATTGACGGTTTACCCGGTGTAGGGCAAAGTTGCTGGGACGTCCAACTGGTCAAGGTCCGGAATGGAAAGCCCGATTCCTGGCAAATCACGTGGGCAAACGGTCGCTTTACACCAGCCACAGATTTTCATCATACACTGTCAATTCATCAAGAACGCCACGCCGGATAATGCCACGATACGCTTCCATATGGTTTCCTTACTTGCTCACGGATTACACGGCACGCAAAAAGCCCGAACTCCGCGATGTGCCTTTTGTGATGGCCTCGTCCCAGCGTGGGCGCATGGTAATTGATGCGGTCAATGCAGGCGCGATGCAAAAAGGGATTCGCACGGGAATGGTCCTGGCCGATTGCAAAGCGATTTTTCCTGAACTGCTCGTGATCAAAACAGAACCCGGTCGCTTGAAAAAACTATTGACTGCATTGGCCGAGTGGAGTATCGGATACACGCCTTTCGCCTCCATTGACCTGCCCGACGGATTGATTCTCGACACTACGGGATGCACCCATCTTTGGGGAGGTGAGGCGCG
The DNA here is from genome assembly GCA_004173355.1 of Chitinophagaceae bacterium. Classification (GTDB taxonomy): domain Bacteria; phylum Bacteroidota; class Bacteroidia; order Chitinophagales; family Chitinophagaceae; genus JBEVJC01. The sequence continues at coordinate 649 of SEAD01000369.1, forward strand.
TTATCTTGAACACATACAAAACAAATTAAAACAATACGGTTATACCGTTTCTACCGCTATTGCCGATACTATAGGAACCGCATGGGCGATGGCGCGTTTCGGGTCCTCATCAGTAGTAAAGCCGGGACAGCAACACAAGGCTCTTTTGCCATTGCCGCCCGCAGCATTGCGTTTGGATGCGGTCGTTCTGGCGCGGTTAAAAAAGTTAGGCCTGCAGCGCATCGGGAATTTTATTGATATGCCGCGCCCGGTTTTGCGACGGCGTTTTGGCCCGGATCTGCCATTGCGCATCGGGCAGGCACTCGGTCAGGAAATAGAGTTGGCAGTTCCCGTAAAACCTGTGGAACCCTACCAGGAAAGGTTGTGCAGCATGGAACCCATTGTAAA
>SEAD01000370.1 GCA_004173355.1 Chitinophagaceae bacterium
GAGGGGGCACGGTGCGCGGGGCATCGTATTTGACCATGGCCTCCACGGCGTTGGTGATGCCGTCCCCGTCACTGTCGGCTGTGGCATCCGCGCCGTCCTGGGGATTGAGCCCAAGCAGCAGCTCCATGCGGTCGGTGAGTCCGTCCAAGTCGGTGTTCCAGCCGTTGGGATTGGTGTTTGCCCTGTACTCCTCCAAATTGCGCAGTCCGTCCCCGTCAAGATCCGCGGCGGCGTCATTGACAGTGTTATTAAATCCTTTGGCAGTTTCCCAGAAATCGGGCATGCCATCCCCGTCACTGTCAATCATGATGTCCTTGAATCCCTGACTGATCGTGAACGAGAACAAATTTTTGAGCTGGCCAATATTGGCGGGAGCCCCGTTTTCAGGGTTGACAGTGCCTATCCAAGGATATTTTTGAGAGGCCGTGCCCTGAAGACCGGTCTGCCAGTTGAACCCCACCTCATAAAAGCGGTTGTAAAACAGGCTGGCCACATACTTGAGCTGCCCCACGTTGACTGGAGCCCCATTCTCCGGATTGTTCCCCGTGACAAATCCGCTGCACAGCTGAGTGATGGCGGTGCCAGCTCCTCCCATGGGGGCAGTGCCTGTCTTGCGGAAGCGGTCATCAAGATAATTCTGTGCCTGAACCGCCACATACTTGAGCTGGCCGACATTGATCGGAGCCCAATTCTCCGTGTTCTGTGCAGCTCCAGACCAGATTTTGGTGCCTGTGGTGTTCCACCAGTCAGGGTCCGCAGCCTTGGCCGTGGATGGCAGCAGAAGCAGAAGGCAGGCTGCGGCCGCGGTTCCAATAAAGGACAGCAGCCAGGGGCGGGGGCATGAACAGTGCATGACGTATGGGGAAATAAGCAAAAACAGAGAATGTGCCGGCGTCCGGCGATGCCGGCCCGGTTCGGGGCGCAAATGGCCCTTCAGCGCAAAAACCCAAGGACAAAAAGGTCAGTTGGCGAGGTAGCCGCCCATGGAGATACCGCCTTTGGCGGGCACTTTTTTGATGACGGCCCCCTGGGTTTTTCCCACAACCAGGCAGTTGAGTGTTTTGACCCGCAGGTTGTTGCCGATGGCCGCGGCTCCGGCATTGGCGGTGGTGATGTTGACAACGTTATTGTATCCGACCGCCAGTGATCCTGTGTAGGTGCTGGTATTGGCTGAGCCCAAAAGCCCGTATTCCCCGGTCACGGGAGTGCCCACCGCGCAGAAAGTGGCGGGAATGCTGAGAAGGGCTCCAATGGCAAGAACATTTTTAAAACTCGTTTTCATAAGGGATTGAGAATCTGAAAATCGTTAAATTCAGTAAAAAAGTAAAACTTTCATTCTCCTCACGGCGCGGCAGGGGACAGCCTCTTCACCGGTTGCACAGCTTTCGCCTGCTGTTCCAGCCGGGCCACTTCAGTCTCCAATGATTCCCGTGCCGCCTGCGCGAGAAGCCGGTTGATCTCGGAAATATCTTTTTCAAACTCATTTTTTTGCCTGTCAATGAG
>SEAD01000371.1 GCA_004173355.1 Chitinophagaceae bacterium
TCGATGTACTGGCCAATCCGAATGCCGACAAAACCGACGTTGAACTGGAACATAATGAGTCGCTCAAAATGGAAATCGACCGGTCGCTTAAAACGCTGACCGACCGCCAGAAAGAGGTGATCTGTTACTTTTTCGGGATCGGGGTCGATCACCCCATGAGTCTTGAGGATATCGGTGAAAAATTCAACCTCACCCGTGAGCGCGTCCGCCAGATCAAGGACAAAGCCATTACGAAACTCCGCGCCACCAACCGGACCCAGCAGCTGCGTGTTTACCTCGGCTGATTTTTTAACCTTAAAGCAGAAACGCCAACGGATAAATTTTACTCTCTTACTTAGTATATTTGCTGACCGATTTAAAAGGATGTGATCTCAGGGTCACATTCTTTTTTTTACGGATTCACCAATCAATCAGGACAAATGTTCAATTCGTTACAGGAGAAACTGGAAGGCGCTTTCAAAAACCTGAAAGGCCAGGGAAGGATTACCGAACTCAACGTAGCCACTACCGTCAAGGAAATCCGCCGGGCCCTGGTAGATGCCGACGTCAACTTCAAGATAGCCAAGGAATTTACCGATAAGATCAAGGACCAGGCAATGGGTGAAAAAGTAATCACCGCCATCAGCCCGGGCCAGCTTATGACCAAGATCGTGAAGGACCAGCTGGCCGATCTGATGGGTGGCCAGGAAGCCCCCTTCAATTCAAAAGGCAATCCCGCCGTAATCCTCATCGCAGGCCTGCAGGGTAGCGGTAAAACCACTTTCAGCGGTAAACTGGCCAATTTCCTCAAAACAAAAAAAGGCCTCTCCCCTATGCTGGTGGCGGCAGATATCTACCGGCCGGCGGCCATGGAACAGCTGCGCGTACTTGGTGAACAGATCGGCGTGGATGTGCACATCGAACTGGAAAACAAGGATGCCGTCAGCATCGCACAGAATGCCCTGAAGGAAGCCCGGAGCAAAAACAAAAACGTACTGATCATAGATACCGCCGGCCGTCTCGCGATCGATGAAGCGATGATGACCGAGGT
>SEAD01000081.1 GCA_004173355.1 Chitinophagaceae bacterium
ATGCAGCACAGGATGTGATCGCGCTGAGCACCTACCAGCTGGTACCAATGGCCGATTATAAAAAACTCTTTATCGGTGCATTTGCCACACAGGTAGATGAAATCATCTGGCGTGCATGGGCTGACAACTCCCATATTAATAACACCAATGGAGTGGATGTGGGCAATTATCCGTTTGCCGGGATCAATCACCTGTGGAACTGCGGTGAATCACCCTCACAGGAACTGGTTGATTGTTTTGAAATGACCAATGGCGCCCTTCCCGTGAGCTACAATGATGCTACCCATACAGCGGTATCCATCACACCTGAAGCGGCGGCACTTGGGTACAGTGAAGCAACCGGCGGAGATCCCTATTCAAACCGTGATCCGCGTTTCTATATCAATATCGTGCACAACATGATGAACTATGGTGTGCCCTATAACTGTTCACAGCCATACATCATCGAGACATTTGTGGGCGGCCGTAACGGTTTCAACGATGTGATTTCACAGGAAACCCAACGTTCGTGCACCGGGTATTACAGTGCAAAAGATAAACAGATCAAGTACTGGGGTCCGGGTGGCAGCGCCGGCAATGAACCAACACACTGGGTGTTCTTCCGTCTCGCTGAGTTTTATCTCCAGAAAGCGGAAGCGCTCTGCGAAACCGGTGACCTGGCGGGTGCCCTGACAGCTCTCAATGTGATCCGCCAGCGTGCCAACCAGCCGATACTCCAGAATGTACCTGGTTTTGCAAATACACAGGACTTCATCCGCGCAAGGATCAGGAATGAACGCAGGGTGGAATTCTGTCTCGAAGGCCAGTACCGGTTCGACGACCAGCGCCGCTGGAAAACCCTGGGCGAAACCAACCGTTTTATTACCGGTATGCGGATTACCAAAGGCACTGATGGAAAATTCAGCTACCAGCGGAAGAAAATCCGGGATTACCAGTCGTACACCGACAAATATCTCGTGATGCCGATTCCTCTCGAGGATGCCAAAAAAATGACCAGCCTGCTGCAACCCGCACCATGGCAGTAATTACTAACGACAAAAACAATTGCTTTATATGAAACGCCTCCATCCTTTCCTCCTCCTGGGCTGCTGCCTGGTAACCGCCATGAGCGGTTGCAAGAAAGACCAGGCCAGCGCCCCACTGCCCGTTGACGGGCTGAAAGCCTATGCCGGTAAAAACCGCGCAAAGGTTGAATTTGATGTACCTGCCGATGCAACCAACGGTAAAGTGTTTTATGGTACCGGCAATTTTGTTGAGTTCGACGTTACGGATGCATCCGCCATGCAGGAAGTAATGGTGGACGGCCTGGCAGAAGATGAACAGGCAATCCGGGTAGTGACCATTAATGCCGATGGTGCATCGTCCACCCCAAGGGGTGTAATGGTACATGTGTATGGTGATAAGTACCAGGCCGGACTGAAACCGCGTAAATGGCTGGACCAGGTAAACAAAGATCCCGGTTCAATTGAACTGGCATTCGAAAATGCCCTCGCTGGCGAAGATGGTGTGCGTGTGGTTTACACCACCACCACCGGTGCCAAAGACAGCGCCTGGATGGAAGCATCCCAGAATATAGTGGCCATCAGCAATATCAATACCGACGAACCTTACTATTATTACTCTGTGTTCCTGCCGGAAGCAGAGGCAATCGATGAATTCTGGTCGGCTCCCGTTGACCTGAAAACCGCAGTGATGCTCGATTTCAAGAAGGAAGCCTGGGTCATTGCCGGCACCTCAGGCGAACAGGCAGGCATGGAAGCAGCAAAACTGATCGACAATAATGTAAACAGCGCCTGGCAGTCACAGGGCGGCGGCTCTTACCCCCATTGGGTAACCATCGATCTCGGCACTTCCAAACTGATTGACGGTTTCTATTACGTCAATTACCAGGGTCCCGGTAAATCTGCGAAGTCAGTGAAGTTTGAACTAAGCGATGATAACAATGCCTGGACCACCGCGCTTGAGACGCAGGTCCAGGATAGTTACCTGCGCCAGCGGCTGGCCGTGGGCCAGACCGTTTCCGGTCGCTACCTCCGCGTATCCGTAGTGGATGCCTATGATGGTTCCGCAACCAGCACGGCTCAGATCGCAGAGATCGATGCCTTTAATACGCAGAACGCAAGTGGTAATAACGGGAAAGATGCGTACAGCAGCAGTACCGCAGTGGCCCTTGTAAATGCAAAGGCACCATTCGTGGGTGATGGTTCCAACCCGTTCCCTGCACTCGGTGCATTCCGCATGCAGAAAATGCAGGGCTGGACGCATAACTCCGCTGCAGTGGTTTCTTTTGACGATGCCGGCAAATCTTTCAGCCTGTTTACCGCTAATGTCTGGGGTCTTTCAACTGTCACCAATGGTAAGGTGTACCAGACGGTAAACCTCCAGCCAGGTATTTATTCCTTAAAAATCAAGGTTGCCCATGCCGACGGTCCATGTGATGCGCTCGGTGTGGTGGCCGCTCCCGGTACCATGCCCGATTATACAGTATTAAAAACCTCGGCAGATACCTGGCGCTATTACGACCTCGTTGCCAACCAGAACAAAACGGTTGAACTGGTGTTCGCCGTTGCCCAGGCATCGGCAGTGAATGTAGGTATTGTATACAATATCCGCGACCAGTATGCCGCAACCGGCACGCCATGGTCTTCGTTCAACCTGAATGGAATGGAGCTCGCAAAAATCGAATAAGGGGTAGACTAAACAATATTCCGTAAAGCGGGCATGGGATCGGGATTCCTGAGGGGTCTTCCGGTTCCTGCCCGCCACGGGATGAAATATGCCGGAAGATGAACCGTATACTAAGAACCGTCTTTTTAATCCTTATCCTTTGCGTAACCGCGGGTATGGCCTGTAAAAAATCTGCAGGTAATGATTACCGGATGACGGAAATCCGGGTAGACAAAACAATGCTGGACCTGAAACCGGGCGAGTCCATGCAGCTCCGTGCGACAGCGGTCCCTGCCGTTGCCAGCCAGCCCAATTACCAGTGGACTTCGGCAAATACTGCTGTTGCCACAGTAACCAATGGCCTTGTGAAAGCACTGGCTGCAGGCGAAACAACTGTTACGGTTGCAGCTTCTGGCATCACTACAATTATTAACGTCAAAGTCAGCCTGGTGCCGCCAGTCACAAATGTGTATGATGACACAGTACTCAAACTGACACTTCGGGGCGCTGATTGTCCCTTTGCCGAATATGCCGATTACGGGATCTACATTCCCACAAGGACAGAACAGCTGCGTGGGGTGCTCGTGCTCCAGCATGGCTGCGGTATGGAACAGTTTGGCATCACAAAAACATATGACCTCCAGTACCGGGCATTTGCACGGAAATGGAAACTGGCGGTGATCGAAACCGCATTGTACGGCAACTGCGGCGGATGGCGCAGTCCCGAATCCGGTTCCGGTCCCGCATTGATTAAAGTATTACAGCAAACCGCCACTGCCACCTCACACAATGAATTGAATACCGTACCCTGGCTGCTCTGGGGACACTCTGGTGGCGGCCACTGGACGCTCGGTATGTTACGGGCCTATCCCGAACGGATCCTCGCCGCCGTATGTTATTCGCCAGCCTTTGATCCGCAATGGGAATACCCTGCTGCGGTCAGCAAGGTGCCGGTGCTCACACGGCATGCCGGGAAAAATGACGGCAATGACGGGGGAGTACTCTGCCAGGCCACATCTATAAATGCATTCCGCAAACTGCGCGACCTGGATGCCCCGGTCAGTATAGCACTCAACGAATCACAGAACCATAATTTGAGTTATATCCGGTACATGGCGATCCCATTTTATGAAGCCGCGATGAAACAACGGCTTCCGGCTACTGCCGGTGGGGTCATGAAGGATCTTGACCGCTCACAGGCATGGCTGGGGGATACGCTGACATTGCAGATCTACCAGGAATCATCTTACACGGGTGACAAAAAGGGGTTATGCCTCCTTCCTGATGAAGCCAGCGCAAAAGCCTGGAAAGAATATTACCAGACAGGCACCGTGGAAGATAAAACCGCGCCACCGGCTCCTTTCAACCTGAAGCTGACAAGGCAGGGTGAAAATGTGGAACTAAGCTGGTCAGCCGACGCGGATATCGAATCGGGGATTAAACAATTCGAAATCTATAAGGATGGTACCCTGCTGGGACGCGTACCTGAATCAGGCAACTACCAGTATTTTGACCTCAATGGCGATAATACCATCACACCCGCGGTTGCTCCCATGAAATATGTTTTCAATGGGGCCGCCAATGCCGCAATCGCAGTCCGCACCATCAATCATTTCAACCTTCCTTCTGCAAAAACCGAAATACAGTACACTAAATGATACGGAACATGACACTGATTACCGCCATCCTTTTTTCCATAGTCACCATTGCAGGGAGCGCCGGCTGTAAAAAAGATGCCGGTAGTGACGGGTATGTGATGACCGCCATCAGCGTCGACAAGACGAACATCCAGCTGATGCCTGGGGAAACGACACAGCTCAAAGCATCGGCATCCCCTGCAGTGGCCAACCAGCCTGCTTTCCAGTGGGCATCTGCCAATGAGGCGATCGCAACTGTGAGCAATGGACTGGTAAAGGCAACGGGTCCGGGTGAGACGAGCATCACGGTCAGCTATAAGGACATAAAAACGATTATCCCGGTCACGGTTACGTCGGCACCTGTCGACCAGAACACAGCCGAACTGTATGGCAAGGTCCTCAACAACAGCTCAGCCATTCCCGAGCTCCAGCTGAACGAAGCGGGAGCCTATACAGCAGAGGGATTGAACATTACCACAAAAGACAAACTTGTCAGGCTTGATAAATTTTATGCGCTGGCCGAACGGAAAGTAGCATACCGCATCCGCTTTTCCGCTGATGCCAAAGCTTTGTTTCGCAGCAGCCAGGGTGATTTTAATGCCTATGTGGATATGGCCGCGAAGAAAATTTCCATTTCCACCAGCCCGGTTACTGAAAAAACCGTTTCCTTCCTGCAGGCCAACCGCGACTATCTCGTGGAAGTATACCATGTGTACCAGGAAGGCCGGATAAAAATTACCGATATCCAGAGCAATGAAACTGCCGAAGTAAAAGCAGTGCACGATGGCTCAGGTGGTGTAGGCCAGGGATCGCTGCAGCCGGGCTTTGCAGTGGGTATGCAATGGGACCATTATTGCTTCTCACTCGTATCCGGTACATCGATGCTGGTGAAGTCAGTCAATGTGTATGCCCTGAAGAAAAAAGTCCGGCTTGTCATGTATGGCGACTCTATCACCCAGCCCGAAGGATATTTCCCGACAAAGGATTTCCCGCAGGCATGGACACAGCAGGTAATCTCCCGTCTTTCCGGGAATGCGATGTCAAGCGGTCGTGGTGGCGCGCAGATCGACATGGTGCTGGAGTACATCAAAAATGAATTGCCATTCATCGAGACCGATTACGTAATGGTGACCATTGGCACAAATGGAAACAATACCGAGGCAAAACTGACCGAACTGGTCAATTACATCAAGTCCCAAGGCGCTATTCCTGTCCTCAACAATATTCCCAGCAACGAAAGCGGTACCCAGGTGGCTGAGGCCGTGCTGATCGAAACCGTCCGTCAGAAAACCAGTGTAGCCGGCGCCCGTTTTGACCTCGCCACATCAATCGCCGGCGATGGCAAGGAAGTGGATAAATCGACCATGTACTGGGAAGACTACACCGGCAGTTATGGCTGGCAGGTTTACCATCACCCCAATGAAAAGGGTGGCAAAAAAATGTTTGACCAGGTAGTGGCTGATATCCCTGCCATTTTCCAATAAACCACACACATGAAAAAAAAATTATTTTCCCTGATCCATATCACGCTGGCCTGCCTGCTACTGGCCGTTGCAGCCTGTAAGAAACAGTCAGGTGAACCTAACCCGCCGGCACCACCGGAAGAGGAAGAAGAAGTGGCTTCACCTGTGGGTATGAACAATGTGGTAGGCGTGGACCAGTTTGGCCGGAGCTTCAGCACAATCACGTCCTCTAAAACGGATAAAAAAGTTGGGCTTTTCTTCTGGTTGTGGATCGGGCAGCCATACGCAAGCAATGTGTATGATTGTTCAAAAATCCTCGACATGCCCAATGGCCTGAAGATCCTTACCCATCCTGATTTCCAGAATGAGGCAATCAGCCCCACCGGCCAGGCGCACTTCTGGGGCGAGCCACTCTGGGGTTACTACAATTCAGACGACGGATGGGTGTTGCGCAAACAGGTGGAAATGCTCACCACTGCCGGCATCGACTTCATCTTCTTTGATGCCACAAACGCATTTATTTATAAATCGGTTTATGAAAAGCTGCTGGGAATTATCGACGAATACCAGAAACGGGGGTGGAACCCACCTAAAGTTGCTTTCTATACCCATTCGCGTTCATTCCAGACCATCCGTGAACTTTTCCGGGAACTGTATAAACCCAACCTGTATGCCGATACCTGGTACAAAGTGGACGGCAAACCGATGATCATCGGGTACACCGATCCGAACGATGACCTGAAGGAAGCACAATCGCGTGGTGATAACACCTACACCCCGGGTACGCTGACAACCGAAATACTGAATTACTTCCATTTCGAATACCCGCAGTGGCCCAGCGATCCGGTATTTTACAATGGCTTCCCATGGGTGGAATGGATATTCCCGCAGCCGATGCACAACCGCACCATGAACGTAACGGTGGCCAGCCATCCTTCCGTGCCGATGTCGTTCTCACTGACCAAGGGCCTGGTCAACTGGGGCAGGGGATGGGATCCGGATACAAAAACCAATAACCCGTCAAAGGTGGATGAGGGCAGTTTCTTCCAGCGCCAGTGGGACCATGCGATTACCAGTAACCCCGACCTCATCACTGTTGGCGGCTGGAATGAATGGATAGCCTACAAACAGCCTTACTGGGATGAATATGTATTGGTAGATGCGGTGAACAAGGAGTACTCCCGCGATATCGAGCCGATGAGCGGCGGGTACGAGGACGCCTTCTATATCCAGATGATAAAAAACATCCGTCGGTACAAGGGAGTGAGCGGAGCAACTGCCAAAGCAAAGAAGACCACGATAGATATCAGCAAGGAGGCGTCACAATGGAACAGCATCCCGGCAACCGCGGTAAATATCAATACCGAACGAAGCAGCCGGAATGCATATGGGGCCACGACAAAACTGCTGTACAGCGCACCGGCGGCTACCAATCACCTGAAGGATATCAAGGTAGCACAGGATGCCACGAACATTTATTTTTACGTCAGGAGCAGGACCAAATTCAGCAACCCCTCCGGAGCCAGCTGGCTGAATATCCTGGTGGGCACGGGTGATCCGTCACCAAAAGCCTGGGAAAGTTATGAATATCGCATTGGTGAAAGTTTCAGTGCAGGAACGGCGAGTGTGGGTAAATTGAACGCCGATTTCACATCCACTGCCAGTGGCAGCGCGAAGTACACGCTCAAGGATGATGTACTGCAGATAGAAGTCCCGAAAGCCTCGGTAGGATTGTCTTCCGGCAATAAGTTTTACTTTAAAGTCGCCACCTCCATCGAAAAACCGGCTGAGATCATGTCGTACTACACCTCCGGTGTATCGATGCCAATGGGACGATTGAGTTACATGTATGAGTTTGAGTGAGCATTTCGTAATAAGCAATCAGCAGCTGCCCCTTCAATGGGGCATTGCTGTTTTATAACGATTGCCGCAGTATCAGGTTAAACGGCACCTTCTCCTTGGTAATGGTGCCCGACAACACAGCATTGGCGGCCATTACACCCATTTCCTGGAAGTCGGAAGAAATCGTGGTAATCCCGCGGAGCACTACTTTTTTGATCGGGGTTTCATTGTAGGAAATAATGCCCACCTCCTCGCCAATGACATAAGAAGTAGTATTGATCTTTTCAATCAGGTTCACCAGGTCATCTTCGATCAGGTTGATATATACTTCGCCTTTTTTGATTTCGAGGGAAGCGACATCATTTTTGATTTTATACTGGAAGGCATTGTCCTGGCAGAAATGGGTAAATCCTTTCAGGATCTCCCTGGGGTAGTAACTGTTTGTCGGGAAAATAATATTGATGGTGTGGTAGCGCGCCAGCTGTTCCACAGCATCATTGAGTGCCTTGTAAATATCATTTTCAAAATCGATCATGACCGTCGAAAATTCACCGGTCACACCGGGAGGCGTGCGGTCCAGCATCACCAGTTTGTCTTTCGGGATAGAGTTGATGATCTCATGTGCATTTTCCCCGCCTTCCACGAAGTGCGGGATAATCACATAATGCGTGTAATGTTCCTTATTGCTCGCCAGCATCCGTTTGAATAAATGGAAGTCGTTATTGTACACATAGAAATCAATACCGGCCTGCTCCCCCAGGGTATTCACAAACGCGTCGTAGGTAGTTTTTTTCGGGATACTGAGTTTGTTGAAAAGCAGGAACACATTCAGCGGGCGGCGGAATTCGGTATTCTCGATAAAGTAACCGCGGCGTGGCACGGCATTGATCACTCCAAGCTTCTTGAGGTGCTTGTAACCCCGTTCCACCGTATCACGGGCGATGTCCAGTTCTATGCTGAGCTCGTTGATGGAAGGCATATTATCCCCGGCCTTGATCCGGCCTTTCTGGATCTCCTTAAGCACGGCATTGGCGATCTGCAGGTATTTGGCGGTGCCGGAGTATGGATCAACTGTAATGAGGTCGGTTATCCTGGGTTCTTTCATGGCGAAATCGTTTGGTTCAGGGGCCTTAATCCCGTGGTCAAGATAGGCTAAATACCAGTAAATCAGCATGTATTCCGGGGAATAAAAATAATCATCCCGGTCAGGTCAAAACAGGATAGGAATGCTGTTATTGATTTTTAAGTTTGTCCGGATGTACGACTAACATACACCCAAAATTTATGGATAGCTTGCTTAATACTACGTACATGCATCCGCGGGACCAGATTGTCCTCGTGATGCAGAGAATCTACAAACGCGTACTGACCACCACCTCCGGAGGTAACTTATCAATCATCGATGACAATGGCGATATCTGGATCACCCCGACGGGTGTGGACAAGGGATTGCTCAAAGCCTCCGATATCGTATGCATGCGTGCCGATGGCACTGTGCTGGGCGATCACAAACCATCCTCCGAATTCCCTTTCCACCTGGCGATCTACAAAGCGCGTCCGGATATCAAGGCAATCGTACATGCCCATCCTCCCGGTCTTGTCGCATTCAGTATCGTCCGCAAAGTACCCAACACCAACCTGCTGCCCCAGCTGAAAGCATTATGCGGAACCATTGGTTACGCACCATATGCCATCCCCGGCAGTGCCGAGCTGGGTGAAAATATCGCGCAGCAATTCAGGCAGGGAGTGTCAGCGGTCATCATGGAGAACCATGGTACCGTGATAGGAGGCAGGGATATTTCCCATGCCTACCAGCAGTTCGAATCAATGGAAATGAGTGCACGTGCCATACTGTATGGCAACATGATGGGTAAGCCGCATTATCTTTCGAATAAAAATATTGAAGCCTATAACAACCAGCTTCCCGGACCTTTCCCGGAAATGGAGGAAGTGTCACGCCCTTCTGATGAACGCGAACGCAGGCTGGACATCATAAAAATTGTCCGCCGGGCCTGCGAACAGGGACTGATGCTGGGTGCGTTCGGTACTATTTCCACGCGCTGGCGCGACAATGATTTCCTGATCACGCCGGATGAATGCTCCAACTGGGACCTCCGTCCGGAAGATATCGTACAGGTCAAAGGCGGGGAACGCGAGACCGGCAAATATCCATGCAAGTCTGCCCACCTGCACCAGGCGATCTACGAAAAACATCCCGATGTAAACGCCATCATCCTCACCCAGAGTCCTTATCTTACTTCCTTCGCAATAACAGGTGCAGAGTTCAATGTGCGTACCATTCCCGAGACATGGATCTACCTGCAGGATGTACAGATGGTGGAGTTCGGTGAACAGTTTGCCGGCGTGGGTACCATCCCCGGCATTATCTCCACCGAAACACCCGTGGTGATTGTGAAAAATGAATGTGTGATCGTTGCCGCCAGCAAACTGCTGCAGGCATTTGATTACCTCGAGGTGGCGGAGTTCAGTGCCAAATCACTGGTGCTTTCCACCACACTTGGCAAAATGATCCCGATCAGTGACGAACAGGTTGATGAGCTCGGTAAAGTGATGAGCAAATGGAAAAATTATGAATGGCGGATGTAGCGTGCCGTACACGACACCGCTTTAAACAACGATTGATATGAAGAATAAGTACGCCATTATCCTGGGCAACCTCGGCAACACCCGCGATCGATTCTGCCCTGGTTACAAGAACAACCCATCGACCGAAGAAATGCTGAAATCCGCCATCGAGCGCGTGCCACATATTGAGGGTATCGAACTGGTGGGCACCTGGGACATCCGCCCCGACAATGTAAAAGACATGAAAGCCCGACTGGCCGATGCAAATATCACCTGCGCCAGTATTATCCCGGATACTTTTACCGTTCCCGAATTTGGCAAAGGCAGTATCACCAATATCGATCCCGCTATCCGTAAACGTGCCCATGAATACCTGCGCCAGATGAGCGAGGTGGCACTTGAGATGGATTGTAAAATCGTGAATCTCTGGCTCGGCCAGGATGGGTATGATTACCTCCTCGCAACTGACTACGACCAGGAACGTACCTGGCTTACCGATGCCACACGCGCGCTCGCGAAAGAATACCCCGCACTGAAATACGCACTCGAATACAAACCCAAGGAGCCCCGTAATTTTTCCTACCATGCACGCATGGCCGATACCATCCTTGCAGCAAAGGAAACCGGTTGTGATAACGTAGGGATCACCATCGATACCGGTCATAGTTTTTATGCCGGGGAAAATGTGGCAGAAGCCGTGGTGCTGGCCAAACGCGCCGGTAACCTGCTTTACCACATGCACTTCAACGATAACCATGGGAGCTGGGATGACGATATGATCGTCAGCAGTGTGCATTTCACCGTATATGTTGAATTGCTTTTCTGGCTTCGCAAAACAGGATACAGCGGATGGATCTCCATGGACCAGTATCCTTACCGCGAGGATGCAGTGGATGCAATTTCCGAAAGCATTCTCTGGGTGAAAAAGTTTGAACAGATCGTTGATACCTACTATACCGAGATCGAGTCACTGATAAAGGAAAATGATGCGGTGAAGACCTCGCGCTTCCTCCGCAAGCTGATCGCCTGACCTTTTTTTATTGCCATATAAAATTCCTGCATGACCAGAATTAATTTCCCGGTACCTGTGCTGCGCGCACTGGTGCTGATCCTTTTCATTTCCTGTACGGGTCTTGCTGCACACAGCCAGAAGGGCCCGCAACTGGTTAACCTGCGTTGTGACAATGCCACTAACCCGCTGGGTATCGATGCCAGCAATCCGCAGTTCAGCTGGGAATACACGTCGGCAGCACGCAATTTCAGGCAGACTGCCTACGAAGTGATCGTTGCTGAATCACCGGAAAAACTGGCCGCTGCAACTGCCACATGGACCAGTGGTAAAATTGAATCATCGAGGTCATCGGGTATCGTATACCAGGGACCGGCCCTCGAAAGCCGGAAAAAATATTTTTGGAAACTCACCACCTGGTCAGGCAAAACCGAAATCAAACCTGCTGCCAACGCAGATTTTGAAATGGGTTTGCTGCACCAGTCCGACTGGAGCGGCGACTGGGTGGGCTTTCCCTCCGGCTGGATCGGCCGGGTCCATTATTTCAGGCGCGTTTTCCATTTCGGGAAAGAAGTAGCGAAAGCCCGTGCCTACATGGCGGGTATTGGTTATTACGAGCTGGAAGTAAACGGGAAAAAAGTGGGTGACCATGTACTTGATCCCGCTACCAGTGATTTTTCAAAAAGGGTGTATTACAGCACTTACGATATCAAACCATTTCTCACAAAGGAAAATGTACTCGTGGTAGCCGTTGCACCGGGCTGGTATGGTATGCCGAAACTCCGCATGCAGGTGGAAATAACCTTTGCCGATGGCACACAGGAAATTATCAACTCCACCTCCGTCCGCAATGTGACGCTGGGTCCGGTAATATCCGCAGGGATCCTCGATGGCGAAGCCTATGATGCCCGCCAGGAAAAACCGGAATGGAACCTGCCTTCGGATACCATTATCCATGGACTGCCAAACCAGACCTGGGGTGTGGCACCAGTGGTAGAACCACCGGGTGGGATCATGTCGGCTGCACAGCTGGAACCCATCAAAGTGGTTGAATCCTTCAAACCTGTCAGTGTAAAGGAAGTGTTACCGGGTGTATATGTTTTTGATGCCGGACAAAATATGGCCGGATGGGCGAAAATCCGGGTAAAGGGAACAAAGGGTGAAAAAATCACCATGAAGTTTTCGGAAACACTGTATGAAAATGGAACGGTAAACCAGGAAAACCTGCGGACTGCATTTGCAACCGACACCTATATCATGAAAGGCGGTGATACGGAAGAATGGGAGCCGCGGTTCACCTATCATGGATTCCGTTATTTCCAGGTGGAAGGATTGAAAACAAAACCTTCCCTGAACGACTACACCGTACGCCGTGTGCGTTCCGATGTGGAACCCGCCGGTAAATTCAACTGCAGCAACGACCTGCTCAACCGTATCAACCAGATGGTGGCCCGTACCGAAGCCAGCAACCTGCACAGCATTCCTACCGATTGCCCGCAGCGGGATGAACGCATGGGCTGGATGAATGACCTGACCGTGCGGATCGAACAGGCTGTTTACAATTTTAACCTGCATCGCTTGTATGCAAAATTCATAACTGACGTGGGCGATACACAGGGTAAGGAAGGCGATATCAAGGATACCGCTCCCTACAAAGTGGGTGGCGTGCCTGCCGATCCCGTATCCGCCAGTTTCCTTCTTCTGGCATCGAAGAGTTATGAATACTATGGCAACACCGAAATCATTACACAGCACTATACAAAAATGAAAGGCTGGGTGGATTTCCTCGACAGCCGCAGTAAAGACGGGATCGTTGAATACAGTTATTATGGCGACTGGTCGCCACCCGCCGAGTTTGGCCAGAAAGGCGCTGCCTATGGAGCAATCTCCGTAAACACTCCCGGCCCACTGATGTCAACCGGGTATTATTATTACACCGCACGGCTGATGTCAGAGATGGCGGCAGTAGTCGGGAAAACGGCTGACCAGAAGAAGTACGCGGATATGGCCGCTACGGCCATGAAGGCATTCAATGATAAGTTCTGGGATGAGAAGGTTGGTGGCTATGGGTCAAATAATCAGTCCTGCAACTCATTTGCCGTCTTCCTCGGTGTGGTCAGCAAGGATCGCCTGCCAAGGGTGATCGATAACCTGGTAAAAAATGTAGAGCAATATAATTACCATCTTACCACGGGAAACCTCTGTACCAAATACCTGCTGGAAGCGCTGACCGAAAATGGCCGCGGCGATGTGGCGTTCCGGATTGCAACCCAGACGACCTATCCAAGCTGGGGTTATATGCTCGAAAAAGGTGCCACTACATTGTGGGAGCGCTGGGAATATGAAACCGGCGGATCCATGAATTCGCATAACCACCCCATGATGGGATCGGTTGGCTCCTGGCTTTATAAGTACATCCTCGGGATCCTGCCCGATGTGGCTTCACCTGGCTTCGACAAGTTTACCATCCGTCCTTATATCCTCTCCGGTCTTGATTTTGCCAATGGCGAATACAAATCAGTGAAGGGTCTGGTTAAATCCTCATGGAGGAAGATCAATGGTTCAGTCGTGATGGATATTACCGTTCCCGCCAACTCGGTGGCAACGGTATACATCCCGACTAAGGATGCCGCTTCCATCACCGCAAACAAAAAGAAAATCACCGGCGATAAATCCATCCGTTTTCTCCGCAATGAAGGGGAGAGCGCAGTGTATGAAGTGGGATCGGGAGATTATTCATTCACTTCTAAATGGTAAAATCATGAAATTACTTTTTGGTTTACTGCTCGCAGCTATTACCCTGCCTGCCTCCGCACAGAAAGATGATTTGAAGGCGGTACATGCCGATGGGAAACTAAGCACCGGATCGCTGGACATAGTCGGCGTGGACCAGTTCGGCCGCACCATCGAAACCGTGGCCGGATACAAACCCAAAAAACAGGTCGGGATTTTTTACTGGCCATGGATCGGACAGCCCTATGCTACCGGGGTATACGATGCCACAAAAATTGCCGCCATGCCCGATGGCCTGAAATTATTATATGATCTTAAATCACCTGATAAGGAGACCAGTCCAACCGGCCAGGCGCATTTCTGGGGTGAACCACTTTTCGGATACTATAATTCCGCTGATGAATGGGTCATCCGCCGCCAGATGAAAATGCTGACACTCGCGGGTATTGATTTTATCGCGTTCGACCTCACCAACCGCGTTACCTACAAAGAAGTATACGATAAAGTGTTCCGGATCATCGAAGAGTTCCAGCAACAGGGGTGGAAAGCGCCCAAGGCAGTTTTTTATACCCATTCCAAATCGATGGAGACTACCCAGGTATTGTACGACGACCTGTACAAACCCCGCCGCTATGAAAATGCCTGGTACAAGGTGGATGGAAAGCCGATGATCATTGCCTATACCGATCCGGCAGACGATCTCGCCGAAGCGAAGTCCAGGAGTGACAACGGCTACACGCCAAAACCTTTCAGTAAGGAAATCCTCGATTTTTTCTATTTCAAAAAACCACAATGGCCATTTGATCCCACCTACCAGAATGGTTTCCCCTGGGTGGAATGGTCATTTCCCCAACCATTACATGGCAGTGTGATGAGTGTATCGGTAGCAAGTCACCCGAAAGTTCCCATGTCGCGTTCCATCACTTCCGGATGGGTCAACTGGGGAAGGGGCTGGGATCCCGATAAAAAAGAAAATATTGCAGCTGATGTGGACAAGGGCGCTTTCTTCCAGCGTCAGTGGGATAATGCGATCAGGGTCGATCCGGATACTGTATTTGTCGGGGGATGGAATGAATGGATTGCCTATAAACAACCATATGGTGATGAATACATGCTTTGCGATGCTGCAAACCGCGAATATTCCCGGGATGTGGAACCAATGCGTGATGGCTATGAGGATGCATTTTACGTCCAGCTTATAAAAAATATCCGACGCTACAAGGGGGTGGCAGCGGAATCCAGGTCATCCGCTGGTACACGCACCTACCGCAATGTGGACGCAATACCTTTTGCCCGCAACTCACCTGGTGCAACCGATAAAATTACTTACCGCCAGGCGGCACCGGTGAATGTGCTCGATGAAATAAAACTCAGTTCCGACAAGGAGTCTGTTGTGTTTGAAATAAAAGCACTCGAAGCTTTTAAACCGGCCGCCGCCGGCACGGGTGCATTGGAAATATATCTCGGCTCCGGCACCCCTTCACTAAAAGGATGGAAAGGATATGAATACCTGTTGCGCCAGGATCCGGCGTCCGGAACATTTTCGGTCAACCAGCTGGATGCGGATTACCAGATGAAAGTAATCGGGAAGGCCGCATACACCGTGAGCGGCAACCGCATTGTGGTGAAGCTGTCCCGGAAAGATCTTGGTCTCACCGGCAATACCAAAACAATTTATTTCAAAGTGGCTGATGGTCTTGCCAAACCCGGCGACCTCATGGATAGTTATCTCTCCGGCAGTGTAATGCCGATGGGAAGGTTGAGTTACCAGTACCCGATTAAATAAACGATTGTATGATTAGTAGTCTGAAACGAGTGATCCCTGCCGCCCTTTTGTTTACGCTCATAGCCTGCAGCAGCCAGCGCCAGCTGGTGGAAGTAAAAGACCTCACGGTAGAAGGCCGCACCGATTTACCCGGCACGGGTATAACCCAACCCAGGCTTAGCTGGAAACTCGCCGGTGACGGGCGAGATATCACACAGACTGCTTACCAGGTGATCGTTGCCAGCAGCGCCGAAAACCTCGAAGCAGGGAAAGGGGATCTATGGGACTCAGGCCTGGTGCAGGATGGCAGGTCCCTGAATATCCGGTATGCCGGCAAAAGTCCGGTCAGTTACCAGTCCTGCTTCTGGAAAGTCAGGGTAGTCACCAGCGATAAAAAAGAAAACTGGAGCAAACCTGCAAGCTGGACAGTAGGCCTGCTCGACTCAACCGACTGGAAGGCGAAGTGGATCGGACTCGATGGGTTCAACCCCGGCGACCAGCCCGAAAGCACTTTCACCCGTCTCGCTGCGCGCTATCTCCGCAAGGATTTTTCAGTGGAGAAAAAGCTGGTCTCGGCCACAGCCTATATCAGCGGGGTCGGACTATATGAGCTTTATCTCAATGGTAAAAAAGCAGGTGAGGATGTGCTTGCGCCTACCGTAGCAGAATACAACAAACGGGTTTTTTATAACACGATCGATGTGACATCACTGGTAAAAGATGGCCAGAACGCAGTAGGTGTGATCCTCGGCAACGGCCGGTATTTCGGTATGCGCAATTACCATGGCCAGCCCGATCCGCTGACACAGATCCCGCAGGTGACATACGGCTTACCAAGATTGCTGCTGCAACTCCGGCTGACCTACAATGATGGCAGCAGCGCGGTGATTGTTTCGGATGAAAGCTGGAAGGTGTCTGACCAGGGCCCGATCTTCGCCAACAGTGAATTTGACGGGGAGGATTATGATGCCCGCCGCGAATTCAGTGGCTGGTCGGAAACGGGTTTCAATGCCGCCGCCTGGAAGCCGGTCAACCTCATGCCCCTGCCTGCTGGTGTACAGGTGGAATCACAACCCAATGAAGGCATCCGCATCAAGGAAGTGCGTAAACCCATTGCAGTAACCGCTACAAAACGCGGTACCTATATCGTGGACATGGGACAAAATATGGTGGGCTGGATCGCATTAAAGATCAAAGCCGGTGCAGGGGTTACCGTCAGCATGCGTTTTGCTGAAACGATGAAGAAAAACACCGATTCCATCTACCTGGATAATATGCGCAAGGCAAGGGTGACGGACAACTATACCAGTAATGGTACTGCCGTTACCTGGGAACCGCGTTTTACCTATCATGGTTTCCGTTATGTGGAAATCAGCGGCCTGCCTTCCGCGCCCGCGATCTCAGATATTGAAGGCAAGGTGATCTATGATGATATTGCCAGCACCGGGACTTTTACTACCTCGGATTCGACCATTAACCAGGTGTTCAAAAACGCGTGGTGGACCATCCGTGGTAATTACCGCGGGATGCCAACCGATTGCCCGCAGCGCGATGAACGTGTGGGCTGGCTTGGCGACCGCGTAATCAGTTCATACGGGGAGAGTTTCCTTTTTGACAATTCGCGCATCTATGCCAAATGGCTCGATGATATCCATGACTCACAAAAAGACAATGGCAGTATCCCTGATATTGCACCTTCGTACTGGGACCGCTATTCCGATAATGTCACGTATCCAAGCGCATATATCCTGATCCCGGAAATGCTGCGGAAGCAATTCGGCGACACTTTAAGCCTGCATAAACAATACCCGGGGATGAAGAAATGGATGATGTACATGTGGAATACTTACCGGGAAAACGACCTTGTGCTGAAAGACACCTACGGCGACTGGTGTGTGCCGCCCGAACGCCTGGATATGATCTGGTCAAATGACCCCAACCGTATCACTGAAGGCGGACTGCTCGGATCGGCTTATTATTTCTATTGCCTGACCCTGATGGCACAGTATGCGGAGGCACTGGGACTGACCGCAGACGCCGCAGAATTCAGCGCTATCGCGGCAAAAGTGAATACTGCATTCAACAAAAAATATTATAACGCGGAGAAAAAAAGCTATGCCAACAATACTGTCACCGCTAACCTGCTGCCGCTGAGTTTCGGTCTGGTTCCTGCGGCAGACAAGGCTGCCGTATTTGCCAATATCCGCGGCCGGCTGAAAGAATTTGATGACCATGTAAACTCCGGGATCATTGGGGGTATGTGGCTGATGAGGGGACTTACAGATAACGGTGCCGGGGACCTGGCCTACCGCCTGGCCACCAATAAAACCTATCCAAGCTGGGGTTATATGGTTGAGAAAGGTGCCACCACCATCTGGGAACTCTGGAACGGCGATGCGGCCAACCCGATGATGAACTCCGGCAACCACCAGATGCTGCTGGGTGACCTGCTGATCTGGTATTATGAATACCTGGCAGGTATCAAAACGGATGCGAAAGAAGTGGCATTCAAAAAAGTGATCATGAACCCGTATTTCCCCGAAGGACTCAATTTTGTAAACGCTTCGCTGGACACCAAATACGGCATGGTCAAAAGTGAATGGAAAAAAACAGATGCCGGGCTGGAATGGAATATCACTATTCCCCCGAATGCATCGGCCGATGTATACCTCCCAGCGACAGCAAAGGAAAATATAATGGAAAACGGCAAGGCCATCAGCCAGCAGGTACAGGCAGGCAGGGGTGTTGACGGGAAAGATAAACTCGTTGTGCATATCGGTTCTGGCTCTTATCAATTCACGGTAAAAAAATAAACGGACAAAAACATGCAGCAGGTCTTAGGTATTATTTTTCACTTTATCGGTGGTGTGGCATCGGGCAGTTTTTATGTCCCCTATAAAAAAGTAAAAGGCTGGTCATGGGAAACCTTCTGGCTTACCGGTGGCCTGTTCTCCTGGCTCATCGTACCACCCATCGCAGCATGGATCACTGTTCCCGGTTTCTCCACCATCATTGCCGAAGCATCATTTGATACATTGTTCTGGACCTTTTTCTGGGGTATGCTCTGGGGAATCGGCGGACTGATGTATGGTCTCGGTATGCGTTACCTCGGTATGTCACTTGGCAACTCGGTGCTGCTTGGTTTTACCTCTGCATTCGGGGCCCTCGCACCGCCGATTTATTATGACATCGCCAATGTACCGGGAAAAACTACTTTCACCGAGCTGATCTCCACCAACTGGGGCATTGTTATCCTGATCGGGGTGCTGCTCTGCCTCCTCGGGATCTATATCTGCGGAAAGGCAGGGTATATGAAAGAAAATGAATTACCCGAGGAAAAGAAAAAGGAGAGTGTAAAAGAATTCAATCTTAAAAAAGGACTCGTGATCTGTATCCTTTCCGGGATTTTGAGTGCGGGGTTCAATTATGGCATTGAAGCCGGGGCACCGATGGCGGATGTGGCAAACGAAGCATGGAAAACTGCCAATCCATCCGAGACAATTAATTTCCTGTACAAAAACAACGTGATCTATATTGTGCTGCTGTGGGGCGGACTTACGATCAACCTGGTCTGGTGCCTGATCCTCGCGGTCCGGAATAAATCACTCGGTGACTATACCAACCGGAAAACCCCGCTCGTCCGCAATTATTTTTTCTGCGCACTGGCCGGTACCACCTGGTTTCTCCAGTATTATTTCTATGGTATGGGAGAAAGCAAGCTGGGTAATGGTTCCAGCTCATGGATCCTGCACATGGCTTTTATCATCCTGGTAGCCAACCTCTGGGGTTTTGCCCTGAAAGAATGGAATGGGGTATCAAAAAAGACAAGGAACACAATTATTTTCGGGATTTTTATGATCATTCTCGCCGTTGTGGTGGTTGGTTACGGGAATTCGCTGCATAAATAACCTGTATGGAAAAAAAGGAACCGGTTATCGCCGTTTTTGATATCGGTAAGACAAACAAGAAATTATTACTCTTCAACAGCCGCTATGAAGTAGTGGCCGAGGAATCAACTGGCTTTCCCGAAATAAAAGATGAAGATGGTTTTCCCTGTGAGGATATTGACCGACTTACTGACTGGATCGCAGAAAATGTCAGCCGGTTAAAAGCCTCCGGTAAATTTGCACTGAAGGCGATCAATTTTTCAACTTATGGCGCATCACTGGTGCTGGTAGGCAAACAGGGCCAGCGAATCGCACCATTACTCAACTACCTGAAACCCTACCCGGATGGCCTTCTGGATCGTTTCACCAGTGCCAATGGCGGTTCCGATCAGATTTCGACTGAGACATCCTCGCCGATGATGGGGCATCTCAACGCGGGTTTGCAACTTTACTGGCTCAAACAGGAGCGGCCGGAATTGTTTACCCAGCTCGAATCAGTCCTGCATTTCCCCCAATACCTGAGCTTCCGGCTGACCGGAAAAACATTTGCCGAAATGACCAACCTGGGTTGCCATTCAGCGATGTGGGATTTCCGCGGGCAGGACTACCACCCCTGGCTCGAACGCGAAGGCATCCGTGCCAAACTAAATGAGGTGGTAGGGGGCAATAAGGCGGTGATCGTTGACGACGTGGATGGAGCCATGGCAATCGGTGTGGGTCTGCATGACAGCTCAGCTGCCGTAATCCCTTACCTGAACGCATTCAGCGAGCCGTTCGTGATTGTGTCAACCGGTACCTGGACCGTTAGTCTTAACCCTTTCAATAAAGACATCCCCACCGCGGATGAACTTGCCAGTGGATGTCTCAGTTACCTTACCTATGAAGGTGATCCCGTAAAAGCTTCCAT
>SEAD01000222.1 GCA_004173355.1 Chitinophagaceae bacterium
CTTCTGAAAATGGATCGGGAGGCAGCCATTCCGACATTAAAAATGGAGTCACTGGATGAATCCTCACCGGTTGGAGCATGGGTTGTTGTGCTTGGAAATCCTTTTGGAACAGGTATCACAGCCACGATCGGCATTCTGAGCGCAAAGCCTGGCGCAATTGCAGAACCTGCCTATTTGAAAAGAAGGATGCAGCTCAATGCAGCCATCAATCCCGGTAATTCCGGAGGACCAGTTCTAAACCTTCGCGGAGAGGTTATTGGAGTAGCCTCGGCTGCGGTGCCCGGCGGATTCGGTCTTGGCTTTGCCGTTCCCGCATCCACTGTAAAAGCTTTTCTCAATAAAAATCGAATGGATTGATAACGTACTAAAGAGAATTTTCAAGGTAGAAAGTTGAAAATGCCAAATGCCCACCCGCCTGTCTTTGCGTCCATATCGTGGACTAGGACGATCACAGGCTGCGGGAATCTTCCGGTCGATACAGAACTAAATCCAGAACTGTAAATCAGCTGTGCGCAAGAAGGGTTGCCTCCCCCGTCGAGGATGCAACCGGTAGCCACCGAGTCAGCAATTTGATTGGCTTCGTTAAATGCTTCTCCGGCACTTTCCAAGGCATCCACAATATTCTCGAAGAAGCAGAAAAGATCATCCATGCTTTCAACTTCACCAGCCTCTAAAAACCTGTCGATGACTCCCTGAACGGCGGCCACTGCGTTCGATCCCACTAAATAAACATCGCTTCTTGTGGGATCAGTAGGATTGATTCCAGACACCTCTATCACGCTTCCAGCCCTGTCATAAATATGGAAAGACAATGATGCCCCTGTGATGATTCCTTCCATTCCTGTGTTATTAACATAATGTTGTAAAAGATCATGTCCAGCCAAAAGAATAATGGAGCGCGTAACTTCCTCCATAATATCACCATAGAGCCAATTCACGAGCGCCATTTGAGTGTTCATACCGGAAAACAGCCCAAGAATTCCGAAAAAAACCGGCTGGGTGGATTGGTACATTGCTGCGGGATCTGGACCTGCTGAACTGTATAACTGGAGTTCCCCGTTCCCCAGTCCCTGATAAAAATGGCCTGGATCACCGAGGCTGTTTATGGCCAGCCCTTGCTCAACTAGGGTTTGGTCAACGCGATTGATGACAGCATGCAGATGAGCCGGAACAGTGACCGCAAGCAAACCGTTTATTTGTGGTGCATATTTTATTATCCCATGCACGGTGACATTCAGCGTCACCAGTTGCCCCTGCAGATCAGCGAGCTGATCATTTAATTCCTGTAGCCTCGCTTCATCATCCACAGGCGATGCCGGGTCCAACCCATTAAAGAAATCCGTTATCTCCTCTAACTTACTTTTAAGCTTCAACAGCAAAATTCCATATAACTGATCTTCAACCGTTTCTGTAAACCCAGCGGCATCCAGTTGAGCCGTGGACGGCAGGAATCCAGTGTCCGCTGCAACAGCGGTGCTGCGTCGATAGTTATCAAGATTGATGCTTTCCCTGGTGGCTTTGAGCGCGTTGTTGATGGCTGGTATGGCAGCAGTATTGCCGGCTTGCAGTTCAGAGGTTAACCTTCCAACATTGATTTCTACGCTCGTTTCAGCCTGTGACAGCGCTGAAAATTTACCCAAATTTGGTGATGTATCGGAGCTTTGAATGACAGTGAAAGAGGTTGTTCCAACAGTGCTTGTCCCTTCCACGGTGCCTCTCAAAGTGAAAACACCCCGGGTATCCGCAGAAGTAAGAATTTGGTTTCCTGAGACTGACGGGATCGAACCCAAGACGGTCCCGGCATCTGGAACAATTTCGAACACAATTGCCGGGGCAGGCGCAACAATGGCACCATTCTCGTCAAGAACTTCGGCAGCAAATGAAACCGCACCGCCACCGCCGATGACTGTTTGAGTTAGGGATATACTCAATGCGGCCGGTCCTGCGACGGGCCCAAGTGAGATTACCAAGTTTACAGGGGAGCCAGCTGCCGCGGGGGCACCTGCATTTGGAGTCTGAGAGATTACCTTGCCGGATGGAACTGTTGTGCTGTGGGCTTGAGTGACATCACCAACGGTCAGACCTGCCACGGTAATGGCCGTGGTGGCCTCTGCCAATGATAGTCCGGCCACGTTGGGCACCAACGCAGGTTCAGGCACCGCGCCGAGAGAGACGTTGAGAGCCACTGCGGAGCCTCGGGGCACGGGAGTGCCGGCGGCTGGCGACTGGCTGATGACGTTACCCTCGGGCACGCTCGGATGGTTGACGATGCTGATTTCTCCAACGGTTAAGCCGGCTGTATTGATGACGGTGACGGCGGCTGCTTGGGTCAGGCCGGACACGTCAGGCACTTGTACAGCTGGTGGACCAAGTGATATTAGAATATTGACCGCAGTGCCCATCAGCACAGCCGTTCCCGCAGCTGGCGCCTGGCTGATGATGTTTCCTGCAGGCACGGTTGCGCTGGTAGTCTCCGATACGATACCGACAGTCAGGCCCGCAGCGATGATGCTGGCTTCGGCACCTGACCGGGTTAGTCCAACAACAACCGGCACTGCAATCTCCGCCGGGGACGCAGTCAGAGTGATCGTATCCGGAGCACTGTCCGCGGTGCCATCATTGACGATTAGTTGAGCGACGTAGATACCCGCTACATCGATGGTCAAGGCGGGCTGAACAGCGTTGAGGTCCGAGAGGACAGCGGCGCTCGCATTCGGGCGGCTCAGGAGAGCCCACTTGAACAGCAGCGAATCCCCGTCCGCATCAATTGATCGACTGCCATCGAGAACCACTGTTTGACCGGTGAGAACAGACTGATCCAAACCGGCATTGGCCTCGGGCGGCGTGTTGATGAGCACTGCATTCAATTGAAAACTTTGGACGTCACTGGATCCGCCATGGTCCCGCACTTCCACCACGATCTCAAAAGTGCCTGAGCGCGCATCCCATGCAATCACCCCGTTGTTTTGGTTTATCGTCATGCTGTCCGGTCCTGCGAGAAGCTTGTAAATCAGTTCATCGCCATTGGGATCCGCCGCGTTGACGTCGTAGGAATACGGTGTTCCCGGCCTGCCTTTGGTAACAGGTGATGAATAGATAACAGGCGGGTAGTTGGTCAAGCCCCGTGCCGCAGTCGGATGCGCAGCAGCCACTCCAGAAATGCAAAGATTTTCTGGCGTAAGGGCACCCACCGCATAGAGCCAAGTTTTCCCGCTGGTTGCCAGGTTGTCGAGAAATAGCGGCTGCGTCGAGGGTACCTCTCCAATCCTTAAGAAAACCACAGGTTCCACATCTGTTGCCCTGTAAATTTGGTAACTGCTGGTCCCTGCAACCGCCGGCCAAGTTAACTGAACCTTGCCAGGTTTGCTTCTCGCGTTAATCTCGAAGCAGGGGTTGAAGGTTCTCGTTGTCGGAGCGCTGTCCTGAGCAAAGGCACCTCCGGCAAAGCTAAGCGTGATGGGTCCGGTGACTGGTAAACTCTCCTGCATGGGCAGCGGCAGGGTCATGGCCTCAGTCCCTGCGGCCCACAGTCGGGGCAAGACGGGAAACAGCATTTGACAACAAAAAAGACCGACGAGCGCCTTAATGAGAATGCGGCCTCGAAGGATTCCCTCCGAAGCACGCCGGTATTGCCTTTGAAATCCAAGTTTCATACTGTTAATATGCAAAATTTGGTAAGATTAGAATATATTTTCCGGAACCCTGCTAATGAAATACGTAAAATGAAGTGCACCTCAATCAAGAGGGGTTATTTTAGGCGGTTTGGGATATTATTTGAAACAAGCCTGCCCGAAAAACCGGAAAAACATTGCCCGGCAAGATCACATTGCCCTCCAGCGGAGGTCGCAAGTAAACGATAAGATCTTTTTGGTTTGAACCACTGCCGGAAGAGAAAGCCAAGAGCTGCAATGGAAGTCAAAGCCGCTCCGGTATTCACATTTTCCGGAACATTGCTTGAAGGCCTGTTGACCATCCCCCCGCCCGAAAAATAGATGGTGGTGTTGCTATCGGCATCGAATTGGCCAAGATAAAACCCCCTCGCCGGCGCTGCTTCACTCAAGGTAAAAGAGACCATGGCCGATTCACCTGTGAGAAGTGAAAAATTCCAGCCCAAAGCCATTGAAACGTCATCCGGTGATCCGACTGGAACACCACTGGTGTTGTCCAGGAGGCTGGCGGTGGCGTTGCTGCCTGTGAAATGGTCTAAGACATCACCGAAAACAAATCCGGGTTCGTCGATCTCCCAGCTCCACCCGGTCATGGGCGTGTCGACGGCTGTTCCGGTTTCGTTAAAGAATGTATTGGTATCTTCATCAATTTCATGATCGACAAACAGACCTGCAAAATGGCTGCCCGCATTGGTGAATTTTATCGTGATGGAACCTAGGCCCGTCGCGTAATTGAAATTCGTATCGTCAACACCACCCAGGAGATTCGGCGCAACAGTCAATGCACCATCTATATTGTAAGCGTAATCGAATAGATTAATAACGGACGCCTGCGAAGGGGTTGATCCTGACATCGAACCGAAAAAACCTACAATGAGTAGCGTATAGGAAGGTCTTCTACTTTTAATTCCGATATTCATATAATTTTTGTAAATGATGGTTTGTTTAACCGGTGCCACTGCTCATCAGGCGGATGAATGCGGAAATATCTGGGACTATTAAAATAGGCCTTCCGCGACGGGCAATCCGCGGCGGCAGAGTGCCGCCGCGGGCCTTCAGAGGGTTGTGTTCAGGGAATGACTGTGATTTGGACCGGTCCGGTGTTGCCGTCGGAGTCCACGCCATAAGTCTCCGCATTGCCGTTCAGTTTGATCCATGCCACTGCGCCTCCGCCTCCGGGGGTGCTGACGGGGGCGCCCGCTGTTTTGGTCATCAGAACGCGGGAGCCTGACGCAAATGGGCCGGCCACAAAGGCGGAGGCCGAGTCTTTGACATAGATGGCAATCTGATTGGGGGCATCGCAACTGTCAGTGGCAGTGAGC
>SEAD01000372.1 GCA_004173355.1 Chitinophagaceae bacterium
AAGAAGACGGTCCTTTTGGCCCGTAAAGGCAAGAGGAAAAGCCCGTCGATAAAGGAAATGTTCCTGAAAACTGACCAAGGCCTGTACAAATGTCAGCTTATCGACATGGCCAAGTGCGATATCATCGCAACAATGCTCCCGATGTATGCGGAGCTGCGCCGAAATCCATCTCAGGCCAGGGTTGAAGAAAAAGATCGCTTCCGCTATAACCTGGATCAAATTGACCAGATAATCTTTCCGGCGGATGTGCGCCAGTTCATGTAGCAAAACCGCCTCCAACTGATCGGCCGGCATTGAGGCCAATACACCCAGCGGCACCAAAATAACAGGCTTGAGTACACCTATGATAACAGGAACATAGATTGAGGAGGATTCCAAAAGCCTGACCCTGCCACTGATGCCCAATAGCGCAGCCAGCTGATCCAGCCGGTGCTGCCAAGAGGGGTTTGTTTCGCTCCTAGCTGACCGAGCCAGCTGGTAGTTACTGGTCAAGTCCCAACCAAAACGGCACGAACGGATCAAAAAGACAATCAGCCATGCCCAGGTGAGCAAGGGCCACCAGGAAAAAGCCGATACCGCAACGCTGGTAAGTGGCGAACCAACCATTAGGCCGGTCGGCGCCGTGCGTAACTGAAGCACCAGTATACAACCGCATGCCACAAGGAAAATAAAAAAAAGGAAAAGCAATAACTTGTATATCACAGCAGCACTCATCCGTTTGCTATACCGTAACAAGAAAACCGCTGCCATATGCAGCAACAGCCCCAGCCATAGCGAATGTAAGAGCATAAAGGTCCAGGCCCGGAAGATCCCAGATCCGGCCAGGTCAGCCAGCAAAAGGTATGGGTCCCCTATCATTTTTCTTCGATGTTCTTCAATAATTCCCTGATCTTGTTCAGCTCTTCGGCAGAGGTATCCTCATTGCCCAGCAGGGCGACCACCAGGTTGCTTGGGGAGCCCTTGAATATATTATCAACAAAGCGGTTCAGCACCGTCTGGGTCAGTTCACGTT
>SEAD01000082.1 GCA_004173355.1 Chitinophagaceae bacterium
CCCTCACGCCGGCGGTCACGATCACGACATGCTCAGCCTGTTCGTCGATGGCACGCTCCAGTCGCACCTGAGCGACGGCATGATCACGCTGATGAATTCCCAAAACGATTTCTTCGCCGCATGGGAAATCGGCTACCAAGACGACACCGAATACGAAGCGGAAATGTATGTAAGCCTTTCCGATTACAGCGAACTTGGCATAAATAGTTTGGGCTTATTTTTTAGCCGGAAAGCGCCTTTACTCATTGCCGGCGGCTATTTATTGGTAACGCCGCAGGTTACCGGCGAACCCAAAAATGTAATTTCGGAAAAAGATGGCTGGGTAAAAATCAGCGGTAGTTTTAAAGCGCAGGGCGGCGAAACCATGTTGACCATCGGCAATTTTACCGATCCCAAAAAAGTGCTGGGCCGGATTGACGAAAAACACCACGAAATAAAAAAAGAACTGGCCGCCCGCGTGCGTCACCAGCTTCGCAGCATGCCTGTGCTGCGTTTTTACCAGGACGAGACCCTCGACCACGTATTCAAAATGGAAGAGATTTTCAAACAGATCGAGGAAGACAAAAAATCACGGGAACAGGGCGAAGGCGGGAAACAGGATTAATCATCAACCTTAAAACGGCTTCTACCCTTGCATTTCCTTTTTGCCTGGCGTTATTTCAAAGCGAAAAAAACCACCAATGCCATCAACATCATTGCGTGGGTAAGCATCTCTGCGATTGTGATCGGCACAACCGCGCTGATCCTTGTGCTGAGTGTGTTTAACGGATTTGAAGACCTGGTGAAATCGCTGTATTCCTCTTTTTACACAGACCTGAAAGTGTTACCGCAAAGCGGCAAGAATATCACGGTCACCCAGGCGCAGCTTGAACAACTGAAGAAGCTGGATGGCATCCGCAACTATTCGCTTGTGGTGGAAGAAAAAGCCCTGCTCCAGAACGGGGAATACCAGTCGCTCATTTTCCTGAAAGGGGTTGACGACAATTACCGGTATGTGGCCGGGGTGGCAGATCACCTGCTGCATGGCGAATACGCACTGGGTACACCCGATAACCCGCAGCTGATCCTTGGTTCAGGTATCGAGGCAGCCATGGGCGTGCAGGCGGACCGTAACCTGTTTTACCTGCAGGTCTACCTGTTCCGCAAGAGTGCCTCCACGCAGTTTGATCCCATGAGTGATGTAGCGAGTGATTCCATCGGGACCTCTGCATCGTTCCAGATCCAGGAAGATTTTGACAACAAATACGGGATCACCAACGTCGGTTTTGCGCAGCGTGCACTGGGTCTGAAGGCCGACCAGTACACCGGTCTTGAAATCGCAATCAATGATCCCGGTCGTGCCGATGAGTTAAGTCCCAGGGTGGCGGCGATTTTCGGGGACAACTATCTGGTGCGCACCCGTTACCAGCAGAACCAGAGCCTCTATTCGGTGATGAATATCGAACGCTGGATTATCTATGCGGTGCTCTGCCTGATCCTGGTTGTAGCGGCCTTTAATATGATTGGAGCACTGACCATGCTGGTCATGGAGAAACAAAAGGATATCGGCATCCTGCGGGCTCTTGGCTCCGACAGCCGGTTTATCCAGAAGCTGTTCCTCAGCGAAGGACTGCTGCTTGCACTGATCGGCACGGCAGCCGGTATGCTGGTTGCCTTCCTGATCTGCGTGCTGCAGATCAATTTCCATCTGATCCCGCTCCAGGGAGGATCATTCCTGATTGATTATTTCCCGGTAAAAATGAGGGTAACCGATTTCCTGCTGGTGGCGGCCACGGTTTTTGTGATTGCACTGATCGCATCCTGGATCCCTGCCAGGAAAGCCGCCCGGCATGAGTTTACGCTAAGGAGTGAATAAACAATCCCGGTTATTTCCCATTCCCATTTTTTCCGGATATAAAAAAACCCGCCATGGAGGCGGGTTGATAATTTATGCGGGGATCACTTAGTAATCGCCCAGTGTTTCCGGCAGCTGCGTGAGCGCTTTTGCCAGCTGTTCATCATTTGGTGCGATACCGTGCCATTCGTGTGAACCGGTCATGAAGTCTACGCCCTTGCCCATTTCCGTATGCATCAGGATGCCGACAGGTTTTCCCTGGCCGGTGAGTGATTTAGCCTTTTCGAGGGAAGCCACCACATCGTCCATATCATTGCCGCTCATTTCGATGGTGGTCCAGCCAAACGCATCCAGTTTCGCCTGGATATTACCAAGGCTCATCACCTTGTCGGTAGGCCCGTCAATCTGCTGGCCGTTCCAGTCGATGGTGGAAATCAGGTTGTCCACTTTATGGTGGGCAGCAAACATGATCGCTTCCCAGTTCTGCCCCTCATCCAGCTCCCCGTCGCCATGGAGGGAGAAAACCAGTGATTTGTCATTATTGAGTTTTTTGGTCAGTGCCGCGCCGATCGCCACGCTCATGCCCTGGCCCAGTGAACCCGAAGCAATCCGGATACCGGGGAGGTGTTCGTGCGTGGTGGGGTGACCCTGGAGCCGGGAATTGATTTTCCGGAATGTAGCCAGTTCACTCACGTCAAAATAACCCGCGCGGGCGAGGGTGGAGTAGAAAACCGGGGAAATATGTCCGTTGGAAAGGAAAAACACATCTTCGCCATTTGCGTCCATATGGAAAGAGGGGTCGTGTTTCATTACCTTGAAATACAATGCGGTAAAGAAGTCAGCGCATCCCAGGGAGCCTCCCGGGTGGCCGCTTGCCGAACCGTGGACCATCCGGACGATGTCCCGGCGGATCTGGCTGGCGATTTCTTTCAGTTCTGCCATAATTTATTGTCTTTTAACTTTTTTTGTATCTTGTCAGCCCAATTATAGGTAACCATTGCAAAAATGCGTTCTTTTTCAATACGACGAACGTTACCGGAAGATTAATCCCATATCTGGCAACTAACCACCTGTTTTTGTAAAGTTAAACCTTAGAGGATGCTTGATATATTGCTGACAGCTGCCGTGTCGTTTATAATAACTTTTCTTGCTATACCTATTATTTTAACGATTGCCGACCAGAAAAAACTTTTTGACATCCCCGATGAGCGGAAACTGC
This sequence comes from Chitinophagaceae bacterium, assembly GCA_004173355.1. Lineage (GTDB taxonomy): Bacteria > Bacteroidota > Bacteroidia > Chitinophagales > Chitinophagaceae > JBEVJC01. The sequence continues at coordinate 3,054 of SEAD01000082.1, forward strand.
ATACACATGCAGTGGCATCACTTGGTGGTGTGGGCATCTTCGCAGGATTTGTACTTGCTGCCCTGCTTGCCATTGAAGTCAGCCGCAGTCCTGAGTTCCAGTATTATTTCGCCGCAGCCTTCGTTATCTTTTTCCTTGGCCTCAAGGATGACCTGATCGTATTATCCGCCACCAAAAAATTTATCGGACAGCTGATTGCTGCCGCTATCCTGATCCATCTCGGCAATGTACGGATCGACAGTATGCATGGCTTCCTGGGCATCGATGAATTACCCCTTGCTTTCTCTTATGCACTTTCTTATCTCACTATTATACTTGTGATCAATTCGTTCAACCTGATCGACGGGGTGGACGGACTGGCGGCAAGTCTCGGCATCATGACCATGCTGGTGTTCGGCACCTATTTTTATATGGCTGAAAACAATGCCTACGCATTGCTTTCCTACGCCATGTGCGGCAGCCTGGTGGCCTTCCTGATCTTCAACCACCATCCGGCTAAAATTTTCATGGGTGATTCCGGCTCACTGATGATCGGTCTTGTAGCCTCCATCCTTGTGATCCGCTTTATCAACGTGGCCAGTGTGCCCGGGATTAAAGTGCCCGTCACATCCGTGGTGGCAGTGGGTATTTCGGTGTTATTTCTCCCGCTGGCAGACACGCTGCGGGTTTTTGCCATCCGGATTTTCAACGGGCGTTCCCCTTTCACACCCGACCGCAACCATATCCATCACCTGCTGCTGGCCCGGGGGCTCAACCACGCGGCGGTTACACTGGTATGCCTGTCGGTCAATATTGCCTTCCTGATGCTCACATGGAGCGCGCGCTCACTCGGATCAACGATCGTGCTGATCGGGATGGCCTCACTCGCATTGTCTGGTATTGGCTGCCTCTACTACCTGCGGCCGCGCAAGGGAATGGTCATTACCCGCGACCGGAGCGGTATGACCGAGCTTAAAACACCATCCAAAGTGGTCACCCTGGTACACGAGACGGTAAATCCCGAAAACAATTAAGCACCCGGCTTTCCTGATTTTTAACGCCCGGCCTTTTTTTTAAAACGGCCGTTTTCCTAGATTTGCACCCGGACCTGCATTAAGGGTCCTACAATTCCTTATGAGCGAAGAAATATCCACGATAGTCAGTTCAGCAGACGACCAGATGAAGAAAGCAATCAATCACCTGGAGGCCGAGCTGGTCAAGATCCGCGCCGGTAAAGCCAGTCCGCAGATGCTGGACGGCCTTGTTGTTGACTATTACGGCAGCCCCACTCCCGTTGGACAGGTTGCCAATGTGAGTGTGCTTGATGCGCGTACGATCAGCATCCAGCCATGGGAAAAAAATATGCTCCAGCCGATCGAACGCGCCATCATCGGCGGGAATATCGGTGTGACTCCCCAGAATGACGGGGTGCTGATCCGCCTGGTGCTGCCCCCGCTTACCGAAGAACGCCGCCGGGAACTGGTGAAACGTTGCCTTGGTGAAGGGGAGCAAAGCAAGATCGCCGTCCGCAGTATCCGCCGCGATGCCATTGAGCAGGTAAAAAAACTCCAGAAGAATGGCCTCAGCGAGGATGTGGCAAAGGATACCGAAACGGAACTCCAGCAGGTAACGGATAAATACACCGCCCTGATCGAAAAACATCTTGCCGCCAAGGAGAAAGATATCATGGTCGTTTAACGGGCCGGTTGGCAAGGTAGACCCCTGACAGTATCACCAGCAGGCATACGATCTCCACGAGGGTGATGGCTTCCCCTGACCAGTAACCCCAGCCCAGTGCCACAAACGGGACACCATACGTGACCAGGGAAGCGAATAATCCGCCTGCGCGCTGCACCAGGAAATAAAAGAGGGTGGTGGCGATGGAACTTGCGGCTATACCCAGCAGCACCGCATTGACGATCGCCCACCGGACCACCGGGTCGCTGAAAGCCAGGCCCTGGAAATCCTGCAGGTAAAGCACCACTCCCGCCGGCACAGTCATTGCCGCCAGGGATACCGATGCTCCATGTATTGGGTTGACTCCTTTCAGGTATTTCGCTACAATATTCACGTTGAGTCCGTACGAGAAAGTGGCCAGGATCACCAGTGATGCATACCCGAGGTTTTCGAGGTCGACCCCTTCCCGGAGCAACGTGAGCATCACCAGTCCGGCGAGACCCACCAGTACCCCGAGTACCTTTTGCGCCGGGATCTTCAACCGGAAGAACAGCGCGCCGATTACAATCACACAGACCGGCGTCAGCGAATTGAGGATACCCGTCAGTGAGCTGTCAATCTTTGTTACCGCGAATGCAAACAGGAAGGCAGGTAACAGGTTCCCGAACACACCGGTCAGCACCACGAAACCCAGTTTACGCCGGGGTACCAGCCTGAAATAATACACTGCGAAAGGAATGAAAACGAACCCTGCCGCAAAGATCCGGACCCCCGCAATCTGTGGTGCCGTGAGCCCCTGGCTGCTTACCTTCATGAGTATAAATGAACTGCCCCAGATCAGGCAGAGAAGAAGGAATGCTGCCCAGCTTGCGTATTTCAGGTTCATCTGCAAAGATTATTAAAGCGGGCCGGACCTGCATATTTTTTTATATTGCAGCACATACATTTAATATGGGTATTAAGCTGAAGGACATTGATACAAGGGCACCGGGGAAACTGGATAAACAGACAACAAAAGAAGAGACAAAAAAAATAACGGAGGAACTGTATGAACTGCAGAACCAGCTGTATGCCGAGTCGAAACATTCAGTGCTGGTCATCCTCCAGGGCATGGATGCCAGCGGCAAGGATGGTGTGATCCGGAATGTGCTGGGTACTATGAACCCGCAGGGGGTCACCGTACATTCATTCAAAACACCAACCGCAGAGGAACTGGCGCATGATTTTTTATGGAGGGTTCACCTGCGGACCCCGGCGAAAGGTATGATCCAGGTTTTTAATCGCTCGCACTATGAAGATGTGCTGATCACCCGCGTACACGGATGGATCGATGACGATACCGCGAAAAAAAGGATGAAGGCCATCAACCAGTTCGAAAAATTACTGGTGGAGCATAACAATACAAAGATCCTGAAGTGTTACCTTCATATTTCACCGGAAGAGCAGCAGGAGCGGCTTGCAGAGCGGCTGGAGGATCCGTTGAAAATGTGGAAGTACAATGCCAACGACCTTAAGGAAGCAACGTACTGGGACAAGTACCGCGATATGTATGAAGATGCAATTGACAATTGTAATGAACCGGAATGGCTGGTGGTACCCGCCGACCAGAACTGGTACAAGGAATACCTCATTGCGAAATCTCTGAGGGATACACTGAAAGGGCTGGATATGAAATGGCCTGAACTGAAATCGTAAACCAACAGGGATCAGCAGATCCTTTTTTTCCAACTAAAAATTTATAGCTATGGGCATCTGGGCAGACTTCAAGGAATTCGCACTGAAAAAAAATGTGGTAGAGCTGGCGGTTGCCGTGGTGATCGGTGCTGCGTTCGGCAGTATCGTATCATCACTGGTGGATGATGTGATTACGCCGCTCCTCCTGACTCCGGCACTCAAGGCAGCCAATGCCGAAAACCTCGAAAGCCTCAAATGGGGGGAAGTGTTATACGGGAAATTTATAGCGGCGGTAATCAAGTTCTTTATCATTGCATTTATTCTCTTCCTGATTATCAAGGCCATGACGAAACTGCAACGGAAACAGGAAGCAGCGCCAACCCCGGCTGCAACACCCGAGGATGTGCTGCTTTTACGCGAAATCCGCGACTCATTAAAGAAATAACCGGGAAGCCTTTTTCCCTTATTTTTGAGCCCTGTTTTTGGCCACCCGGCCAGATCCGGGGCTCATTTTTTATCTATGGCAAATTCCGAGACATACCAGATTAAACTCGCCCAGTTTGAAGGCCCTTTTGACCTCCTTCTTTTCTTTATCGAGAGGGATGAACTGGATATTTATAATATTCCCATTACCAGGATCACCAATGACTTCCTCGATTATATCCATTCGCAGGAATCACTGAATATTGAGCTGTCGAGCGAGTTCATCCTTTTCATTTCAACCCTGATGCGTATCAAGGCAAAAATGCTGCTGCCACGCAAGGAACTGGATGCATCGGGTAATGAAATTGACCCGCGTGAGGAACTCGTCAGCAAGATCCTTGAATACAAACGTTTCAAGGAAGCCTCTGCGGAAATGGCAGAGATGGAAGCACTGCGGATGCTGATGGTAAAACGGGGTAATATCCATAAGGAGCTTTCCCAGATCGGGGAAGATGCCGGTGAGGGAACCGAGATCCAGCAGATCACCATCTTTAAACTGATGAAGGCCTTTGAAAAGGCCATGCAGAAATATTCCGACCGCATCAACAAACCGGTGCACACCGTGGTGCAGTACCGTTTCACCATGGAAGCGGCCCGGGTGCAGATGATGGACCTGTCGAGGGAGGAACGGACACTGAGTTTTGAGCGGATTTTCCAGACGGCTGAAAACCGCGTGCATGCAATTTTTATGTTCCTGTCACTGCTTGAACTGGTGCAGCAGAAATTCATGAAGATTGTGATCGGGGATGGCATGAATAATTTCCTGATCGAATACAACGACCCCGATACACGCCTGGCAGAACTGGAAGAAGATCCCGATGCCATCCCTGCGGTGCAGGATGAGTATGGACCGGTGGTTCCGGAAACAGATGTTGCCACGGGTTTTGAAGCACTGGCTGACGAGGTGCCGCAGGCTGGTGCCGGTGTGGAAGAAGGCGGGGAAAAGGAAGCAGGTGAAGCCGGTGAAGCCAACGGCGCGGAAGAAGAGTTGAAATAAATCAGTAACTATTTTTCAAAAACATAAAACCAGGGATATGAAACGTTTCGCTACAGCAAATTGGCAAGGTTCAGGTAAGGAAGGCAAAGGAACCAATACAACCCAGTCGGGTGTGTTGAGCAACACCGCATATTCTTACAAAAGCCGTTTTGAAGAAGGTATTGGTACCAATCCTGAGGAACTGGTGGCAGCTGCACATGCAGGTTGTTTTACCATGAAGCTCAGTTTTGTACTGGGTGAAGCAGGATTCACTGCGGACAACATCGATACAAAATGCACGATCACGCTTGAAGCAGGTGCTATCACTTCCAGCCACCTCGAAGTGAAGGCAACAGTGCCGGGTATCGATGCGGAAAAATTTGCGGCAGCAGCTGCTGATGCAAAGGCTAACTGCCCGATCAGCAAATTGCTGAACACCGAAATTTCCCTCGACGCGAGCCTGGCTTAATCACAGCAGGAAAAAATTTACGGAGACCCGTTGCACTGCTGCAACGGGTTTTTTGTGCTATTTATCAAATGCCCACAGCAGGATTGGCTTATCCGACCGGTCGATGATGGGCTTCAGGTATTGCAGGAAGTTGGGTGAAACGGTCGGGCATCCATCACTCTGGCAGATTTCTTCCGTTGTGCCGCTTTCGGGTACACATTCGTGGCTGTGTAAAACCACAAAACGATCAAACGCATTGCTGTTAGTGGAATCGAGTCCATGTAGTTTCCATGCCTGGCCGAAACGGCCTTTATAACCTTTCCCGATTTTGTATTTCCCGGGTGATGAACAGCCACAGCCCACGGTATTGCCATACTTCCGGCCCTCCAGCCATTCCTGGTTGCAGCGCCCATGTGTTACCAGCCCTGCATTGAGCACGGAATCACGCCCGAGGTCATACACGAAAAAACGAGGCTGTCCGGAGCTGATACTGAAATCAATTATGAAAACCAACTGCCGGTTGAAGTTATTACCGCCAACGAATTTCCGCGCGTCAGCTGCGCGGCTTTTGAGGACATTTGATACCGCCACGGTTGCGGGCGATCCCCCGGCAGGGGTACTGCGGACAAACAGGAAAACAGCTATGGCTACAGAAAGGCCACCGAGGGCGAAGGCAAAAGGTTTCATCAGCAATTATTGCCGTATGATGGAGAATCAATAAATTTCCATAAAGATTGTTCCGGCGTGTTCCTATCCGGCGAACAGAAGGCAGAATAAAACTGTTACTCTTTCATCGCCATCTTCACGGCATCTGCGGCATTGATAATTTTACCGCTTACTGAAAGTGAACTGAAAGGCACCGATTTTTCAGCCTCACCCGGCAATGGTACGCTGCCATTGACCGTCTCACCCGTTTCTATAAGGATGCGTTTTACCTGTTGCGGTGTGAGTGCGGGGAAATAGGAAAACAATAAAGCGGCAACACCCGTTGCCACCGGGCATGCGAGGCTTGTGCCATCGGCACCTTTATAAATATTATTGGTGGCTGTGGCATAGATATACATGCCGGGGGCAAAAATGTCAACCGATTTTTTGCTGTAGTTGGAAAATGGTGCGGCAATGGCACCGGTGGATTTATCCCCGCTGGCACCAACCGTAATGTAGTTGGTAGCGGTATCGCCTTCGAGAAAAACAGGGTTGGGGTAAAAAATATCGTTTGTGATATCCTTGCCGTCGTTGCCCGAGCCATGGATCAGTAATACATTTTTTGAGGCTGCATACCGCACCGCATCATCCACCATTTTTTTGTAAGGGGATACGGGTTTACCGAAGCTCATGTTGATCACCTTTGCACCATTGTCCACGGCATACCGGATAGCAAGTGCCACATCCTTATCGTGTTCATCACCACCCGGTACTGCACGGATGCCCATGATGCGCACATTCGCGGCGATCCCGTCCATACCGATGCCGTTGCCACGCGTGGCCCCGATGGTACCAGATACCAGGGTGCCGTGGTCGCCGCTACCCTCTTTCAGGTTGTTATTGCCGTAGCTGCGGTCGTTTATATCCTCGTATTTATCTTTTGTAAGCTGGCCGCGCCAGTCTTCGGGCGGCGTGGTCTTGCGGGTGACGGCATTATTTAGTTGCCCGATATAACCGCCCAGGTCGGTCATCACAGTGGAGGCAGCCATGTCCGGATTACCGAAGCGGTCAAACATATTGTACCAGGTATTGGCAGCAGCTTTAACCTGTTCCCCCTGGCCCGCAAGCGGCGGCAGGTCTGCGGCTTTGAAATCATCTTTCCCGAGTGCTGCTTCTACCAGCCGGCGGTTCTCCCTGAGATTCTTCTCAAAGTCGAGCAGGCGGGGCAGGTTGGCCTGCGCATTCCGGTATTCTTCCTCGATCAGTGCGGCAGCTTTTTTCCACTGGCCATAGAGGTATTTGCGATCGGCAAGAATCCGGCTTTCTTTTTTCCCTTCAAATTCCTTTTTCCAGTTGTGGTACACGCGCGTGATCTCATGCGAGTTGCGGGCGAGGTTCTCGCCGCTTTTGCTGCCGCAGAAATTCCATCCATGGATATCATCCACATACCCATTCCCATCGTCATCGATGCCATTGCCAGGGATTTCCCTGGTGTTGACCCATAACACGGACAGCAGGTCTTCGTGTGCAGTGTCGATACCACTGTCAATAACGGCGACGATTACAGGAGTTGATTTGCGGCCTTCGAGTAGTTTGTATGCCGCATCCAGGCTGATTCCGAGATAACCGGTGCCTGCGGGATCAAGCAGGTGCCAGCCTTCTTTTTTAACCGGTGCGGTTTGTTGTTGCGCAAAGGATACAGCTGCAATAAAAAATGCAGATGCGGTCAGCAGGAACATTTTCTTCATGGTGGCAGGAACTGGTGGGTGGTTGTAGTAAGGGCCGGCAGGTGACTGCCGGCCCGGTATCATTCGTTGATCGGTTTTCAGGAATAGAGTTCCACACTTACCTTGCCTTTCATCATTTCAAGCACGGTGTTGCGGATCCCTTCCGCATCATAACCGCATTCGTGATGTAGTTCTTTTGGTGTACCGTGTTCCACCAGGCGGTCCGGTATGCCAAGGATCCGCACTTCATTTTTGTAACCGTGTTTTGCCATGAACTCAAGGATTGCCGAGCCGAAGCCGCCGGTGACGGTTCCATCTTCCACAGTGATGATTTTACCATATCGTTTGCAGGCATCATGTAGCAGGGCTTCATCCAGTGGTTTTACAAAACGCATATCGTAATGACCCGGGTTGAGGCCCTCGCGTTTGAGGTCACGGATGGCAGCAGCTGCAAAGTTGCCCGGATGGCCGAGTGAAAGGATCACCAGGTCATCGCCTTCCTTCAGTTTCCTGCCCGTCCCGATGGTTATTTCTTTCATCTCTGTTTTCCATTCAGGCATCACGCCTTCACCACGCGGGTAGCGGATCACAAAGGGATACGCGATGGTATCCAGCTGGGAAGTGTACATGAGGTTACGGAGTTCGCTTTCGTTCATGGGCGAACTGATAATCATATCCGGTATGCAGCGGAAGTAAGCAATGTCATAGCAGCCATGGTGTGTGGGGCCATCGTCGCCCACAAGTCCTGCCCGGTCGAGGCAGAGCACCACCGGCAGTTTCTGGATGGCTACATCATGCACCACCTGGTCGTACGCCCTCTGCATAAACGATGAGTAAATATTACAGAACACGCGCAGGCCCTGCGTGGCGAGACCGGCACTGAGTGTTACCGCATGCTGTTCACATATGCCCACATCAAATGCACGGTCCGGCATTTTTTCCATCATGAATTTCATCGACGAACCGGATGGCATCGCGGGTGTGATACCCATGATTTTTTTATTGAGTCCTGCCAGTTCAACAAGTGTATGGCCGAATACATCCTGGTATTTCGGGGGCTGCGGCGTGTCGTATACTTTACGTACGATCTCACCGGTGACCTTATCAAAGAGACCGGGTGCATGCCATTTGGTCTGGTCTTTTTCCGCCAGCGCATAACCCTTGCCTTTGGTAGTAATGATGTGCAGGATTTTGGGTCCGGGGATTTCGCGGAGGTCTTTCAGCGTATCTACCAGTTTGGCCACATTGTGCCCGTCGATCGGGCCGAAGTAGCGGATCTTGAGTGCTTCAAAAAGATTGGAGCTGCTGGTGACCATGCCCTTCATCCCTTCTGCCACCTTGTGTGCCATTGCACGCGTGAAGTTTTTGCCCACAGGCAGTTTGCCCATCAGTTTCCACACATCATCCTTTACCTTGTTGTACGTAGGTGAAGTGGTGATATCCGTGAGGTATTCCTTCAGTGCACCTACGGCCGGATCGATCCCGATGCCATTATCGTTCAGGATGATCAGCATGTCGGTGTTTGCAACGCCTGCATGGTTCATGGCTTCGAATGCCATACCCGCAGTCATCGAGCCATCACCGATCACGGCAACAGTCTGCCTGTCCTTTTCCCCCTTGTACTTGGCGGCCATAGCCATACCGAGTGCAGCGGAGATCGATGTGGAGGAATGGCCTACGCCAAAAGTATCATATTCACTTTCCGAGCGCTTGGGGAAGCCGCTCAGTCCGTGGTATTTGCGGTTGGTCGGAAAATTATCCCGGCGGCCTGTCAGGATCTTATGCCCGTATGCCTGGTGACCTACATCCCAGACCAGCTGGTCGTAGGGCGTATTGTATACGTAATGCAGGGCGGTAGTGAGTTCCACCACACCCAGGCTGGCGCCGAAATGGCCGCCATGCACGCTTACAACGTCGATAATGTATTGCCGGAGCTCATCACAGACCTGGTGGAGTTTTTCGCGGGGAAGCAGCTTCAGGTCGGCCGGTGAGTTGATCGTTTTTAATAGCGGTCCGGGTATAATTTCCATGAATCAGTTTTACCCGGTAAAAATAGATAAAAAACCCCGATCCGGCCAGCATTCCGGCGATTTGGGGCGGTCCGGGGCTGGTCCACTTGTAAAACTAATCCGCCACTGGTATATTTAGGGTTGCCCGGCGTACGCAAATCGGGCTATTTTTACAGCTATGCGAATTGGTAACAAGCGATACTGGTGGTTTCAGCTCTGCGGATGGGGAGCGTTTGTACTGGTGCACCTGTTCTTTACCTGGACATTCGGGGAGATGGAAACCGAGAAGAAAGTGCGCATGTTTTTCTCGCGGATCGGGATTTTCGTACTGACCGGGCTGGTGGTTACCCATATCATGCGTATGGTCATCCTGCGGACCAACCTCCTGCAGAAGAGGCTGGAAAAACAGATTTTCCGTTTTTCTGTCATCACCGCAGTGTTTACCCTGATCGGCAGTACGATTATCATCCTCCTGCACCGCCGGTTCAATTACCTGAACAAGGAACAGGTAGAATTGTATGAATCCGGTGGCGTGGTGCTGCTGATTGCCATCAATGCATTTAACGTTTTCATTTACTATTCCATCTGGAATGGCATTTACTTCATGTACCATTACATCGATAAAAGCCAGAAGCAGCAGCTTGACACGTTGCAGCTGGAATCACTGGTGAAGGAGCTCGAACTCAAAACGATCAAGGCACATATCAACCCGCATTTTATTTTTAATGCGCTTAACAGTATCCGGGCACTGGTGGATGAAAACCCGCAACGCGCGCGGCAGGCCATAACCGAACTCAGCACGATCCTGCGAAGCAGCATGCAGTCCGAAAAAACAGAGGCCGTGGCGATGGAAAAGGAACTGGATATCGTGAAGGATTACCTTGCACTCGAGAATATGCGTTTTGAAGACCGGCTCCGGATCGAGTACGAGATCGATGGGGATACACTCAACCTTCCGGTACCGCCCATGATGTTGCAGACGCTCGTGGAAAATGCCATCAAACACGGCATCAGCAAACAGGTACAGGGTGGGGTGGTAAGGATTGTTTCCTCCCTGGAGGACAACCTGCATGTACTGAGTGTACAGAACACCGGCAAGCTGAATGGTGCCACCACCGGCGTGCTCAGCGAGGAAGAAGCAATCGGCCGTGGTTTTGGATTATCGAGTACCACCAACCGGCTTAGTTTACTGTACGGGAATAAAGCGAGTTTTGAAATCAAACAGGTGAACCCGACGCTTGTGGAAGCAAGGGTGACGATACCCGTTGACGCAGCATAAAACAAACAACCATGCGAGCAATTATTATTGACGATGAACGTCTGGCAAGGAATGAATTAAGGAAACTCCTGCAGGATTTCCCCGAAGTGGAAATTATTGATGAAGCGGCCAATGCTGACGAGGGGATCCAGAAGATCGAATCCCTGCAGCCGGACCTTATATTCCTGGATATCCAGATGCCGGGTAAAACCGGGTTTGAGATGCTGGCGGAACTGGAGCGTGCACCACAGGTGATTTTCACCACGGCCTACGATGAGTTTGCGTTGAAAGCCTTTGAGGTAAATGCACTTGACTACCTGCTGAAGCCGGTTGAACCCAAGCGGCTGGCGGATGCCGTCCATAAATTACAGACCGGCGAGACGCGGGAGAAGGCTACCGGCACCGAGTTTACCAATAACAGCATACTGGGCGAAGATGACCAGGTATTTGTAAAGGACGGCGAACGTTGCTGGTTTGTCAAACTAAGCGATATCCGTTTGTTTGAAAGTGTCGGCAACTATGCAAAAGTGTTTTTTGGTCCCAACAAACCCCTGATCCTTAAATCGCTCAATGCACTGGAAGAACGCCTCGATGAAAAATTCTTTTTCCGGGCAAACCGTAAACATATCGTGAACCTCCGGATGATTGAAAAAATCGAACCTTATTTCAACGGCGGGCTGCTGCTGGAACTCAAAGGAGGGGAGAAGATCGAAGTCAGCCGCCGGCAGACCGTGAAGTTCAAGGAAATGATGAGCCTCTGATATAACGACAGACAACCTTTTAATCCCACAAATGAACAAAATCTTACTGGTTACGGTATTTACTACTGCGTCCCTTTCAGCATGTGCACAGAAACAGGTTACAAAAGCGGATGCCGGCATCAACGTCAAAGAAGTTACGCGCATCGAAACGGTACTTGCATCCGACGCCATGAAGGGACGCAAAACCTATTCACCCGAGATTGACAAAGCCGCTGATTTTATCGCGGCGGAATTCAAGGCAGCTGGCCTGAAACCGGCTGGCAAGGGCGACAGTTTCCTGCAGCCGTTCGAACTGCTGAATGTAAAACAGACAGCAATCAGCGCCGAACTCAATGGGGAAAAACTGGACGAAACATCGGTGCTTGTCCTGACATCGGAAACCGGGCTTGACTTGTCCGAAAAATCGGGATATACGCTGGAAAGGATCCCGAAAGGCGCGTCATTTTTTACAAAGGCAATGGCATTCAACAGCTCGGGTAAAAACTCGGTAGTGCTCGTGGATACTTCGTTCCGCAAGGACCTGCCGCGTCTGAGCCGTCTCCGCCGTGGCATGTTCCGCTCGCCGGGAACCACGGTATTTATACTCACAGCCGGTGATGTGGCGCAGTGGAAAGTGAAAGTGAGCAACCAGGTGGAAACAGCAAAACTGGCCAATGTGGTAGGGATCCTTCCCGGCAGGTCGCGGAAGAATGAATACGTGATCTTCTCCGGTCACTACGACCACCTGGGCACTAAAAAAACCGATGGTACCGATTCGATCTTCAATGGCGCAAATGACGATGCTGCCGGTACAACCGCAGTCATCATGCTGGCAAAGTATTATGCAAAGCTGGCCGGTAATGAACGTACTATCGTGTTTGCCGCATTCACCGCGGAAGAGATCGGCGGATTCGGGTCGCAGTATTTTTCAAAACAATTTGACCCAGAGCAGGTCATGGCCATGTTCAATATCGAGATGATTGGTACGGACAGCAAATGGGGGATCAACTCCGCTTACATTACCGGTTATGAAAAAACGAATATGGGTGAAATACTGCAGAAGAACCTGGCCGGAACTGAATTCCAATTTTATCCGGACCCATATACCGACCAGCAGCTTTTTTACCGTTCGGATAATGCCACGCTTGCAAGACTTGGTGTACCTGCCCATACTATTTCCACCTCCAAAATGGATGCTGAGCCGAACTACCATAAGGTATCGGATCATGTGGAAACCCTGGATATGGAAAATATGACCAGGATTATCCGTTCCATTGCACTCAGCGCGCGCAGTATTGTTGAAGGAAAGGATACCCCTTCGAGGGTGGATACCAGCCAGCTCCGTTAACCCCACTCATGCGATTACCTGCCTTATACCTGTTACCGGTTTTGTTGCTGACAGTCCGGCCATTGTCTGCACAGGAGTTGCCGTCAGCTGATAGTAACGCCATCAGCAGGATCATGCAGGTATTGTCGCATGATTCGATGGAAGGGCGGGGTAACCTGCAGCCGGGATTATTAAAGGCAGCTCTTTTTACAGTGGAAGAATTCCGGCAGCCGGGGGTGTTACCCTGGCCCGGCGAACCATATCTCTGCCAGGCGTTCCGCCCTGCAGGTGGTAAAAAAAATGAAACGGGTGACCGGCTGCAGTGGAACGGAAAAGAGAAAGACCGGGCAGCCTTTGTTTTTTTCCATGGCAGGCCCGGCGTTTATCCCGACCATGATAAAAGTTATTTTTTGATCAAGGAAATTGCCCTGATCGATGACAGTACCTTCCTGCGGGTGGATACCGGAGCCTCGCCCCTGTTGCTCTGGTGCAGGCAGCCTCTTGCAAAAGGCCAGCGGGTGGACAGGATAAAGTATCGCTTTCCCGCACAGGGGCTGGTACGCGATGTGTTGCTGGTGGTCGCCGATACCGTACCTGCCGGCCTGCGCCTGAGTGCGGATGAGAAGTTTTATGCCAGCCTCGAGTACAATATTGCGGGGATCCTCCCCGGATTATCCCGGGAAACAATTTTGTTTTCTGCCCATTACGACCATGAAGGGATCATGTCGCCCGGTAAAAAAGGGGAGGACCGTACCATGAATGGGGCAAACGATAACGCCTCCGGCACTGCCGCCGTGCTGAGCCTGCTTTCCTCCTTCAGCCGCGCCCCCCAACAGCAGCGTACATTGGGCTTTATCTGTTTTGCCGGTGAGGAACTGGGTCTGGAGGGATCCAAAGAGTTTACCCGCACAAAGTTTACCGATAGTATCGTGGCAATGGTGAACATCGAGATGATCGGTGTGCCGCAGCTTGGAAAGAAAACCGTGTTCATCACCGGACCCAATGATTCGGGCCTGCCTGACCTGCTGGGTGCCGGACTCCGGGCCAACGGGCTGGTGCTCGTGCAGGATCCGGTGCCGGACCGCGACCTGTATGGCCGGAGCGACAACTACCCGTTTGCACTCCGCGATATCCCTGCGCATACCGTTATGGGCAGCACCGATGATGATGCATGTTACCACCAGGTATGTGATGAGATAGGCCGGATCGATATCGCGAACCTCACGGATATTATAAATGTGATCCGTGTTGCGATGAAACCATTTATCGATGGCAGTATTTCCCCGGAAAAAATCAGGAAAGGATAATCAGGCGGTGCGCACCGGTGCGGAATGTACAGCTGCGCCCATTTCAATAATCAGTGAGGGATCTTTTTCGATGGCATTGCCGACTACAATGAGATCGGCCCCGGCCCTGCAGTTGAGATAGGCCTTCTCGGGTGTGACGATGCCACCTCCGATGATCAGTGGCACTTCGATATTCTCTGCTACCAGTTTGATCATGTTCTCCGGGATCGGCCGTTTGGCGCCGCTTCCCGCATCCATGTAAATCAGTTTCATGCCCAGCATTTCACCTGCCATGGCCGTGCACATGGCTATTTCCGGTTTGTCGGAAGGCACCGGATAGGTATTGCTGATGTAGGACACGGTGGTGGGTGCCCCACCGTCCACCAGGATATATCCGGTTGACATAATTTCGAGTCCGCTCTTTTTCACGAATGGAGCGGAGATCACATGCTGGCCGATGAGCAGTTCGGGGTTACGCCCGGAGATCACCGAGAGGTACAACAGGGCATCCGCGTAACGCGACACCTGCGAAGGGCTGCCGGGGAACAGGGTGATGGGAATGGTGCAATGCTGTTTGATGTACTGGACGCAGTCGTCGAGGTTAGTGGAGGTAACCAGGCTGCCGCCCACCAGGAAGTGGTCTGCCCGGGCATCCACCGACAGCCGGATCAGTTCGTCGAGGATTTTCCGGTTGACCTTATCCGGATCGACCAGCACGGCAAAAGACTTTTTGCCCTGCTTCTTCTGTTCGGTTAAGGTGTTGTAAATACTTGACTTCATCCGGTAGCGGTTGTTCGTACAAAAATGCAAAAAGTTTTTGGCTTTCAACAGGTTAATTTAGGGTCTGCGGCCTGCGGTTTTACCTGCGGACATATACGGCAACCTGGGCGATATGGTTGTTTGTCCTTCCGGTCCGTCCCCGGATATACTGGTTCATATATCCCAGTTCGATGTCGAATGAAGGCGCCAGCCGGTAACCTGCCGCCAGGTAAAGCCGGTTCTGGTCGAAGGTTTTTCCATTCAGGTTGGCTTTATTGCCGTAGTTGAGGAAGACCTCGTCCTGTATTGCTGCAAAGGGTCCTTTTTTAAAGGTTTCGGTTTTATGGAAGGGAATGATGTTCCGGATAAAATAACGGACGCGGTGGGCGGTAAAATGGCCTTCCCGCCCAAGTTGGTTACCCTGTACTACAGCTGTGCCCACAAACCGCTGCTCGATCCGCAGCCGGTGGCTGATTGCCACAGGTCCTTTGCGGTGGTTGAAGATCAGTTGCTCCCAGATGCGGTGTTCGGGGATATACCCGCTGACACCCGATGTGGTGCGGCGGTTGTCGACAAACGCATAACCGGCCGTGACGATAAATTTTTTGCCCGCATGGTAATTCAGTCCCGCGCGCAGGAGTAATGTCTGTACATGCGCAACTTCATCCGATGAGCGTAACTGGATGTCTGAGTGGATACTCGTATGCTTTCCTGTTTTGATGGTATTGAAGTCGGCGACCCATCCGGCATATTGTGTCTGGGCATGTATCATTCCCGGGAGAAGCAGGCAGGCAGCGACGATCAGGCAGGCAGCATATTTCATGGGCAAAGAGTACATATCACATCGGTATTTACCAAATAAAAATTCGCGTGGCGGGGTCAAACTGCTGTGCAGAAATTTTGTATCCCGTAACGGTATTGCGATGCAGCATCCTTTCCACAAGATGTGTATATCTGTGCGTTTGAAATACGGCATGCAAAAAATAGTTTCGTAAGGATACCTTTTTTCCCTGGGAATTACCAGGTTAGTCCGTTAAAATTCATTGTATGGCCAGTAAAAAACAACCAGCACCAACGGGTGGCTTGCAGTTCAATCGCCGTTTTACGAGTGACACAACGCCGGTGTATGATCTCTTCGAATATGATTACCGGACTTCGGTGATCAGGAACCCGACCGGTGAGGTTGTTTTTGAAATGAACAATGTGGAAGTGCCGCGTCAGTGGAGCCAGATTGCTACGGATATCCTGGCGCAGAAATATTTCCGCAAGGCCGGCGTGCCGCAGCCGGATGGCAGCACCGGCCGGGAAACATCGGCAAAGCAGGTGGCGCACCGGATGGCCAATTGCTGGAAGGTCTGGGGCGAACGTTATGGTTACTTCGCCAGTGCAGCAGATGCGGATGTATTTTATGATGAGCTGGTGTATTCAATCCTTGACCAGATGTGTGTGCCGAATTCACCGCAGTGGTTCAACACCGGACTGCATGAAAGTTATGGCATCACCGGCAAGCCACAGGGACACTACTATGTGGATCCGGCAGATGGTGAGCTGAAAAAATCAACCAATGCATATGAACGTCCGCAGCCGCATGCCTGTTTTATCCTGAGTGTGGATGATGATCTCGTCAATGACGGGGGCATCATGGATCTGTGGGTGCGTGAAGCGCGTATTTTTAAATATGGTTCGGGTGTGGGCACCAATTACTCGAGCCTGCGCGGATCGAATGAAAAACTCAGCGGTGGCGGCACTTCCAGCGGTCTGATGAGTTTCCTTAGGATCGGTGACCGTGCTGCCGGTGCAATCAAGTCGGGTGGTACCACACGCCGCGCTGCAAAGATGGTTTGTCTCGACCTGGACCATCCGGAGATCGTGGAATTTGTCAACTGGAAATCGGGCGAAGAGGATAAAGTTGCGGCACTCATCGAAGCAGGTTATCCTTCGGATTATGAAGGTGAAGCTTATCGTACAGTGAGCGGACAGAACTCCAATAACTCCGTGCGGATCCCGAACAGTTTTTTTGAAAAACTGGAGAAGGGGGAAGACTGGGAACTGACCGCGCGGATGGATGGACGGGTGATGAAGAAGATCCCGAGCAAACAGCTCTGGGACCAGATTGCCCATGCGGCATGGCGTTGTGCGGATCCCGGTACGCAGTATAACACTACCATCAATGAATGGCATACCTGTCCGGAGGGAGGCGAAATACGTGCGTCCAATCCCTGCTCCGAATATATGTTCCTGGATAACACTGCCTGCAACCTTGCATCGGCCAACCTGATGAAGTTTTATGATGCGGATAGCAATCTTTTTGATGTGGAAGGGTACGAGTATAACTGCCG
>SEAD01000223.1 GCA_004173355.1 Chitinophagaceae bacterium
GCTTTTCAAGTGTACATATGAAGTCCCCCGGTCAAAGATTTGAAGACGAGACCAGCATCATGATGAGGTGGCACTGCCTTGTGGGTCTAATTCGCGCTTCCAAGTGATCTCAACTTGATTGGCTTTCTCGGTGCTTTTTTTAACAGCCCTTGACGGCATAAATCATCCTTTCGACGTGGACCACACTAAAAATGGTACGCGTTGCTTGTGACGAAGCAGCGAAGGATTTATTTTTTCCGGCATTTTTTTTCCTGCGTGTTTCATATTACTTTATTTATAAAGCACCTGTTCGTCGGTGAAATATGTTTTGCTCCCGCCCGCCGTTTTTTTCTTTATCGGATAACCGGAAGGGCTCAGCTCTTTTTTACTATTGTGGATTTTCATAAACGCGCGATATTCCCCGCCAATAACTTCGGGGTCATTACGTTCAATCTGTTTTGCGCCATCGGCATAAACCTTTTTTATGGCCCGGGTCAACGCGCGGATTTTGGTGATTGGTATAGCGGATGATACGGAGAATGGGGAAATTTTCGCTTCATAAAGTATCTCATCCGTATACGCGTTGCCCATTCCCCGCAGCAGGTCCTGGTTGCGGAGATGCGACTTCACCATTGCTTTATCATCCAGGAATTTTTTCCAGAATCCGAGATCCAGTTTTTTATCGAGCACATCAGGAATATCCGGGATTCCGGGATCCAGTGTCAGGTTAGCCTGGCGGTGGAAATCGGTCAGCCACAGAACGGGTTTTCCTGTAAAGTGGAACTCAACCAGCACATAGGCAGGCTTCGGCGACACCGCCCACCTGAATTCACCATGCAGCATCAGGTGTATCGCTATCGTTGCCTTGTCGCTGAAATGGAAAAACAATTGTTTGCCCTCGCGCTGGACCTTTCGCAATTTTTTCCCCGTGATAGCTTTACGGATTGCTGTTGCGGAGGGTTTCAGCTGCGCACGGGGATGCACCACGATTTTATCGAGTGTAGCCGGGCTGAGCCTGCGTGTCAGGTTGCGGCTGAATGCTTCAAGATCGGGGATTTCAGGCATATTGATAGCAACCAAAAACCTTTCCATCACCTTCACACCCGCGGATCACAACGGCATGGGGTGATTATCGGCCAGTGTGTGTCTCCTGCGGGCACAGCTTTTGCCTCTTTTGTGTAAAAGAAAATGCCTGAAGGTCCGTCGATTATAATCATGAAGGAAGCGGTGCAACATTTTAAGGGTAAGGTTATCCTTGACGCGTGGGGTACCGGCAAGGCCGACAACCAGGCACTGATCGGCAAAAAGATCATTGATATCAGGACCCTGGGTAAACAGTTGCTGGTGATGGTCAAAGGGGTGACGGTGCGGGTACACCTGCTGATGTTCGGGACCTACAGTGTTGATGAACTCGACCGGCCGAAAAACCGGGTAAGGCTGGCGCTGGTTTTCCGCAAAGGTGCAGCTTATTTTTATACCTGTTCGGTAACCAGTGTGGAAGGCGATGCCGGGGAAATGTTTGACTGGAAGTCAGATATCATGGGTGACAAATGGGATGCAGCCTCAGCCAGGAAGAAACTGAAAGAAAAGGGCGGAATGCTGGTCAGCGATGCCCTGCTGGACCAGGACATATTCGCAGGCGTTGGCAATATTATCAAGAACGAAGTATTGTACCGGGTGCGCCTGCATCCGGAAACACTGGTAAAGGATATCGCTCCTGCTAAAATCACGGAGATGATGAAGGAGGCAAGGAAATACAGTTTCGATTTCCTGCACCAGAAAAAAGCCGGGACACTCCAGGATCACTGGGAAGCATAACCCAAAAAAAATGCGGGCGGTGCGACCTGCCGTTTAACAAAAAATATATCGGTAAAACAAAACGGCGGACGTATTACTGTGAAAATTGCCAGGTGTATTATTACTCCTGAGACGGCACTATTTGCTTTTGGTCCCTGTTTTCTTTTTAACTATCTCCCGGCGACGATACCATTTACCAAGAGGTTCAGGGTAATGTATGGGTTTGCCTTTTTTATCGGCAAGACCCGTTGATTTCATCAGGGCGCGGCTTAGCTCAGTTACCTTTTTGCCATGGGCCTTTTTATTACCGGGGGAATAAAGATTTTCAAAAACTGCGATTGCGTCGTCCAGCACCTGCAGTTCCATTTTCAGGTTCCCTTCCTTCCGGTACAGGATCATGAGACGGTGCCATGAATTTTCGTGGGCTGCATTGACTTTAAGGTCCTGGTGGTAGGCTTCCATCGCTTCCGCATAAGCCTTGTCTTCTTCATACTGTTTCGCAATATCGCGCCAGTCTTCGTCAGGCTCTTTTGTAAGCTTTAGTTTTTTAGCGCTGTTGTGTACTACCCTCATCGGACTGTGTATATCGTGACAGGATGGATTCAACCCTTGTGCGGAGATTATCCGGACAATTGGTATTGAACAGTACATGCGCCGGATCTACATCAAAGTGGTAACACTGGCTGGGCTTGAGCTGCACACCATCTACATCCACAGTCAGGTGATCAAGTTCCGCCAGTTCATTTTTTACCCTTGTAATTAGCTCCGCAGATAATGGTTTTTTCATATCAGTTTATTTTTGACACTTTAACACTTATACTGCACGAATCACACCAGTTTCGGGCGGGCACGTATACTGGTTTATCCGGCTTCGAACACGGAGCAATTTTACTTGGTAAATAAAAAAAGCCGGACTCAGTCCGGCTTTTCCCTACGATTTCCATCGAATTATTATTCTTCCTCTTCTTCCGATTCACCTTCCTGTTCAGCTTCCCAGTTGATGTTGTTTTCAGCGATCTCAGAAAGAGTGATATCTGTCTGTTTTTCCTCGTCCAGGGTTTCCTGGAGGAGGTCTGCCGCATCATCCATCCCCAGTGTGCGGGCAAGTGACACAAGTCCGCCATAGGTGGCAATCTCATAGTGTTCCACTTTCTGCGATGCCATAATGATACCTACGTCACGGGTCATGCTGCCGGCTTCTGTTTCTTCCACGATGGACTCACCCTCTTTGATGATGCCTTCCATTGCTTCACATTTTTTTGCCTGTGCTTTTTTACCGACGATCTCGAATACCTGTTCCAGACGGCCTATCTGGCCAACCGTTTCCTCGATATGTGTTTCGATCGCGGATTTCAGCTCGTCTGTTGTTGCGGCCTTCATCATTTTCGGGAGCGCCTTGGTGAGATTTTTTTCGGCCCAGTAAATGTCTTTCAGGCAATCATGAAAAAATTTTTCAAGCTGGGTATTTCCCAGTCCCGCACCACTTGGTTGTGCGGCTTTTTTCTTTGCCGTTTTTGCCGGGGTTTTTGTGTTTGCCATTGTTGTTGTATTTAAAATGAATTTGCTATTGCAGTAAAATTTGCAAACGATATGCCATGCCATGGGGGCCTTGTTCCGGCCTGAACTCATCCGGGAAAACACCGAGAGGGCTGGCAGAAACGGGAATGTAAACGCTTATCGGGGTAAGACAGGTTACAATACGGGCGATCGTATATTCAGTGCTATGGCAATCAGTGTAACGAACTCAAACCTCAAAAACGGATTCGATGTTTTTGATTGCTGTTTTCATGTTGATTCCCTTGCCTAGCACCGGCTTGAAAATATCCCCGATCCCGGCAAGACGGTCGGGCATGTTGAAGATGGTAAAATCTTTCAGTTTCAGTCCCTTTTTCACTTCGTCCCAGTCCAGCGGAGCCGATACAGTGGCGCCGGGTTTTGGCCGTACGGAGTACGGGGCTGCCAGTGTTGCCTGTGGCCGGTTCTGGAGGAAGTCCAGGTAAATCTTTCCCTTCCTGAGTTTTGTTGCCCGTTCTATACTGGTGAATCCGGGGAGCTGCGACTGCACTATCGTTACTATCGCACGTGCAAATTCCTTCGACTGTTCGTATGTGTATTTGGCGCCCAGCGGTATATAGATGTGGATGCCGGTGGATCCGGATGTTTTTACATAACAATCCACCTTTATTGCATCCAGGACCTCTTTGGTAACGCGGGCGGTCTCGATCACTTTTTCAAAGGTGTTGGTATCCGGATCGAGGTCAATGATGCACCAGTCCGGCTGGTCTGGTTTCCTGATCGTGCTGCTCCACGGGTTGATCTCGATAGCGCCAAGTGAAGCCATATATAGCAGGCTTGCCTCATTACTTGCCACAAGGAACTCCTTGTCCCTGGCTTCATCTTCGCTCCGGTAGGGAAATGTCCGGATCCATTCGGGTACTTTACCCTTCACATCTTTCTGGTAGAAGCTCGGACCGTTTATACCATTGGGATAACGGTTGAGTGACTGGGGGCGGTCTTTCAGGTAGGGCAGCATATACGGGGCAACCTTGTAATAGTAATTCAGCATATCCCGTTTTGTATACTTTTCTTTTGGCCAGTAAATCTTATCGAGATTGGAAAATTTCAGCTTTTCGCCATTGACGGTCCGTTCCTGTGATGCATCGGCTGGGTTGAGCAGGGTTTTTCGTTCAGCCTTTGCCGCCTTTTTCAGCAGGCTGCCTGCCCGGCCGGTTTTGGTTGAAGTTGGTCCGGCTGCTTTGCGGGGGGTGCCCTTCGCTTTCTTTTTGGGCGGCGATTTTTTCGCTGTTTTTTTGACTGCTGCTTTTGTTACTGCCATGGCTTTTTCTTCTTTTACCTGTGATGCTTTTTTATCGATCCTCATGCCTTCAAAAGACGGGTGACGCATCACACCGTCAGTGGTCATCTCCGTATATGACACTTCGCAGACGAGCGCTGGTTTAAGCCATGTTACTTCCGCATGTGGCGGGTTGGGACGGAAACGGGATGGTTTGTTTACATCTGGTTCCTCATCAAAAGGGTTGGTGCTGCGGACCAGCGCGGCAAACTGCTTCATCATTTCTTTTTGCAGTTTGTCCGAAAAGCCAGTGCCGATCTTCCCGGTGTAGTGCAGCTTCTTTCCCCTGTACACACCCACCAGAAGGGCACTGAATGC
>SEAD01000083.1 GCA_004173355.1 Chitinophagaceae bacterium
GCTTTATTTAGCTACGGAGAAATGGTAAACGG
Source organism: Chitinophagaceae bacterium (assembly GCA_004173355.1). Classification (GTDB taxonomy): domain Bacteria; phylum Bacteroidota; class Bacteroidia; order Chitinophagales; family Chitinophagaceae; genus JBEVJC01. Next base: position 33 of record SEAD01000083.1, read on the forward strand.
ATTTTGTTTTGTAAGTCTTTCCCGGATCGAGAATGGTGGTCGGGAAAGAAGGCTGGTTGGGGGAATCGGGGAAGTGTTGGGTTTCCAGGCAGAAAGCCGTGCGATGGTCGTCTTTGGTTCCGTGTTTCATGTTGTTCATCGACTGCATGAAATTACCGCCGTAAAACTGCAGGCCAGGTTCTTCGGTAAATACTTCCATCCGGATACCGGACAGGTCACCCGTGATTTCAGCGGCTTTGTTGAGACCGGTACCTGGGTTGGGGTTCAGTATAAAGTTGTGGTCGTACCCGCTTCCGTTTTTGATCTGGAGGTCAATCGCATCTACCCTTTTGCCGATGGCAGTTGGCTGCCGGAAATCAAATGGGGTATTGGCAACCGGTTCATTCCTGCCCAGCGGGATGAGCGTAGAATCCACCGGCGTAAAATTATCTGCATTGATCATCAGTACATGGTTGTTGATGGTGCCGCTGCCGTTGAGGTTGAAGAACGCATGGTTGGTCAGGTTCACCGGTGTGCGTTTATCAGTGGTGGCTTCGTAGTCCAGCTGGAGGTCATTGTTTGAAGTGAGTGTGTAGGTCACTTTCACCTGCAGGTTGCCCGGGTATCCTTCTTCCATGTCTTTCGACAGGTAACGGAGTTCGAGTGCGGAGTCGCTTACCTGTGTGGCATCAAAGACCTGGTACTGAAACCCTTTTTTTCCACCGTGCAGCGAGTTGATCCCGTTATTGGTGGCAAGCGTGTACTGTTTGCCGTCGAGTGTGAATTTCCCTTTTGCGATCCGGTTGCCGTAGCGACCGATGGTGGCCCCGAAATAGGGTTCAGTGGAATTCCGGTAACCGGCAAGACTGTCAAATCCAATGATCACGTCCACCAGTTTCCCGTTTTTATCCGGTGCCAGCAGGCTCACCAGCCGTCCGCCATAATTGGTAATGGCGGCTTTCATGCCGTTCTTATTTTCAAGGATAAAAAGACGGGTGTTTTTATTGTCGACAAAGCTCTCAAAAGCCTTGCGTGACGGGAGGATGGTGCTGTCGGCCTTCACTACTGCTGTACTGTCGCCCGCAGCTTTGTCGGTTGCCGTTTCATTGTTGCAGGCTGCGAGGATGAGCAGCGCCGGAAAAAGCAGGGATTTTTTTATGGCCATCGCTTAAGTAATTTGCCGAAAGATAAGAAGATCGCGGGTAACAATGCGGTCAGAAACCCGTCTGTGTGACAGCCAGCCCTGCGCGACCAGTAATGAACACACGAATGGTACCTGCGGGTGCCACGGTATTGTTTGGGTCATTTCCCTTTGAGCGTATATATAATGTATTCTGCAGGTTCCGGATTCCCCCGGTTGTGAGTGTGCCGCTGAAGATATTGATGTTCTCCACATCCACACCCGAAAGCGACTTGGTACGAAGGGTGATGATGGAAAAATTATTGCCGCTCCCGCTGATATAGGTTTTTACAGGAAGCGGGTTGACGGTATTGGCAGGAATGGCTTTTTGTTCAAGTTTAATAGTAAAAGCATTGTTGTCCTGCTCACTGAACCTGAATTTATAGTCCGTGTACAACTGTCCCCTGGAGTTGCCGGGACTGTTATCATACGTACAACTGTCCGGGCTCATCAGGTAAATACCGTTTATAACAGGAGGGGTATTGCCATCATAGATCATCGTCCCTGCGCTGCGCAATGAGTCGATCAGCGATTGCGGTGCGAGTGCTGAAAAAGGTTCCGGGAACATTTCAGGTTTTTCATCGTCGGATTTGCTGCATGCCAGAAGGCTGGTAACGGCGGACAGGATTAAAATGCAAAAATAGCTTGTGTTCAACGGTTTCATGGTGACCTTTTTAAGTATAAAGCTGTGTGGTAATGTATTTAACGCCCCAAATGTATACAGCTGTAGAGGCCCCGGAAATACACAATTTGTAGTACATCGTCCACGTCCGCTTCGATTTGAGGCGGCGAGCTTACTGGCATGGTATTTCCACCTTTCTATGCGTAACCGATCATTCATTAAAAAATGATTTTATGAAAAAGCAAACGAGTGCTGCGGTAGATGAGCAGCAACAGCATAACGGGCAGGGTAATGAATCGAAGAAGATTGTGCCACAGGTTAACAATGACGAAAACACGGCGACAAATACAGGTGGATCGATGAGTGAAGGAAACCTGTCGAATAGCAGGTATGGCCGTGAACGTACCAGGGCTTACCATGACAAAACAACGGTCATGGGGTCTGATACGGATGGACAGGCAAACTAAACAATCTCACCCGGAGTGAAGGACCAGTGAAAGTGATCCTGAACGAACAACTCCCGTTACAAATAATGGCCGCGAATACTCGCGGCCATTATTATTATCAGTTGGAGGCAGTATTCGAATCGCGCGATGGATCTATACAATACAGTAGTCCGTCCTCCCTCGATATGAGCCAGATTTTTCCATCCAGCATTTTTATATTGTGGGGTGCCCATTGGGCAAGGTCGGTCAGGCGGACCTGCTTTTTCAGCCGGTAATTGTATTCGATCACGCGGTCTGATTCATGAATCCATAACGTTTCCTCATTGGCATGCAGGATCTTCAGGTCGCTCCCGAATTCACCCAGCAGGTCTTCGGAAATATCTTTCAGTTCACGGTTGAATAATACTTTCAGCCCATCACCAAGGATGACAAGCTTTTTTTCGCAGAGCAGGAATGTTTTATGTGGCAGGGTGTATCGCACGGTTTCTCCGAGACCAAGTTTGCTGGTAAATTTCTCCGTGACTTCCCTGCCGTCGTGTGTAAGGGTGATGAAGTTTTTTGCACAGGGGTTTTCCGAGACCCACGCGGTTTCCAGTTCACAGCCCGGCGACAGGTATTTCCCAGCATAGCTGTATTCGATCCATGTATGCCCCTCGCCGTTGGCAACGATCCGGTTGCTGAGATAGAATGGCTGGGTGGTATTGCCATGGGCAATGAAATGCGACCAGCTCACGGAGTCTGCACCGAGATCATATTCGATCAGCCGGCCGCCATTGTAGAGGCCGGTGCAGAGGACCTTGCCCTCTTTCACCAATGGTTCGGTATTGATTGCACCCAGGGGCAGGTCTTTCAGCGCTGTTCCGGTGGGGAGATCCAACCGCGCTACTTTTTCCTTTCCATTTACCCAGACCTGGTTATTGACAATAAAAGGTGGAATATCGGACCGGTAATGGAGGTCCACTGTCCATTTCAGTTGTTTGTCCGAACGCGAATACGCGTACAGTTTGTAGTCTGCGGCATTGAACAGGATCCATTCGCCCGTCACCCGGAATGAACTGAACAGGTCGGTGAGTAACGACTGCTCGAATGCCTGCGCAGAGCGGAATTCAACTTCCTGTGCGAATAGCCGCCCAACGGAAATAAAAAGGGAAAGAAGCAGGAGTGGTGGTTTTTTCATGGAAATGCTGTTGACCCCAAGATACCGGAACGTCCGAACCCTGTCAAGGGGGTAATCGGTTTTTTTTCCGGCGGTTTTGATCTTTCCGATCCGCGCTCTATCTTGAGGCTCGCCTAAGCTGCTGATCACCACCAAACTGAATCCATTAATGTCCACCAGCACCACCACCCTCCATAACCCGAACTTCCGGCACTTCGCCGTTTTTTTACCATTTATTGTTTTGCTTTTCATCAACATGCCGTTGCTGGCCCAGCGAAAGGGTACTGGGATGAAATATAACCCACCGAAACTGCGCGGTATTCCCTACAAAGCAAAACTGACAAAGGCCAGTTACGGTGCGATGCCGGTAAGTGCATCAGTGGAACAGTATGCGCCCACGGCGGGTGACCAGGGCATGTATGGCACCTGTGTTGCATTTGCGGCAGGTTATCATCTCCGCACTATCCTGCATAACAAACAGCAGGTGGAAACAGGCAAGCCGCTGGAAAAAAACCGGCAGGTGTTTTCACCCAGTTTTATCTATGAGGTACTGAAAACTGCGGATGACCGCAACTGTGATGGCGGTCTCGATCCGCAGGATGCATTCGACCTGATGAAAGAGTCCGGTGTATCTACCCTATCCACCCTGCCATACCGTTGTGGTGCTGCCGTCACGGAAGCATCCATTTCCGAAGCACGTAATTTCCGGATAACCGATTACCAGATCCTTTTTGAGCCGGACGATACCGAACTGCTGCTGAATCCAACAGCCGAACAGGCAAGCCTGAAAATCAATGCCACCAAAAAAGCCCTTTCGGAAGGGTATCCTGCATTGATCGGGTTCCTTGTGGCGGAAAGTTTTTATGAAGTGCAAACGGATGTGTGGCGGCCGAAGGCAACCGATGATGGTCCTACCGGCCAGCACGGTTACCATGCCATGTGTGTGGTCGGTTATGACGATACAAAATATGGCGGTTCATTCCGTGTGATGAATTCATGGGGTACGGCCTGGGGTGACAAGGGCCTGGTTTGGATTCCCTATAAAAATTTTGCAGATTATACTCTCGTGGCTATACAGGGATATGTGCCAAAGGGAGTGAAACCGGATGAGTCGGTCCGTTTGAAAGGGGACCTCCGGTTCCAGCTGAACACTGGTGAAACCATGCCGGTAGTACCAGCCAATAATTCAAGGGAAGAGCTGGCTGCATATAAAATGGATAAGTCGTACAGCAGCGGAACCCGTTTCCGTTTCCTGGTCAACACCAGCACGGAGTCGTTTGTCTATGCATTTGCGAGTGACCTGGGCGGTAAGGTCAACAAACTGCTGCCCTTCGCGGATAATATGTCGCCGCATATCGGGAGCAACAGTACCATTGCATTTCCAGGGGAAAACAAGGTGGTTAAAATGGATGCCAATCCCGGTACGGATTTTATGCTGGTGCTTTATTCAAAGGAACGGCTCGATGCCGATGCGTTGCTGGCGCAGATGAATGCCATGCAGGGTTCGTTCAGCTCGAAGATCCGCGCCGTACTCGGCGCCAAACTGCCCGATCCCGGAAACATCCGCTATGAGTCGTCTTCAGCAGGCTTTGATGCGAGGCTGGTCCGGGAGGGTACGATAGTCCCGGTCATGGTTGAAATCGAACATAATTAATACCACTTCCAGTTATTCTATATGAAATTATTATTCTGTGCTTTCCTGGTTTCGCTTTCAATTGCTGTTTCCGCACAATCAGACCTGCTCTGGAAAGACGGGCATGGATCCACGATCAACCAGGTGTCGTTTTCCCCCGATGGCAAATACTTTGTATCGGTGGAAAAGGATACGCTGGCCATTGTATGGGAGATCAGCTCAGGGCAACAGTTGCGGACGATCCAGCATGTGGAAGCCGCGAAGTTCAGGGATAACAATTCGATCTACCTGGCGATGACGGATAAAACATTCCGGCTGGTGAACCTGGAAGGCGAAATCATCAACCGTTTTTCACAGAAAAAAAAGATCTACACCTTTGGCGGACCTTACTTTGAAGAGCTGCAGCGGCAGATTTTTCCCGAATCCGGTCTGTACCTCTACGGGGGTGATGTTTTTGATATTGACAAAGGGTATCGTCACCATGTAGGGGACGGTAACTATACACCCGCCAGGGCCTATACCAGTGATGGCAGGATCAGCGCATCCATGACGGCAGACAATGCGATTGTGTCAATCGAAGATGCCGTTACGGGACTTACCCTGTTTCATCCGTCGACTGCCATAGTCAACCAAGGACATCCCGACCTGCTGTTTTCCCCCGACAACAAATACCTGCGTGTGTTTCGCGACAGGATGATGCAGGTGATAGAGGTGTCGACCGGGAAGATTATCCTTACCCACCAGGAAAAAGCAGCGAGACTCCATGTAGAGAAAGCCGCATTTATCCCCGGCACAACAACGATGGTACTGGTTACTAAAAGTTATGATACCTGGGTAATGACAGTGAAAGGGATTGATTACCTGACCGGCAAAGTGCTCTGGTCGTTGCCCTTACCGGAAAGTTCGGTGGCAGTGGCCGTGCAACCCACGCCGGACGGAAGTTCGGTGCTGGTGTGGACCAAAGGCGATGAGCAGGAAATAATACAATCATACAAACCGGCTACCGGCAGTCGCAACTGGTCAGTTAAACATGCGGATATCCACACTGCCATGTCAAAAATGTTTATCAGTTTTACCGCCGATGGCCGGCAGTTCCTGCTGGGTACGGAAAGGACACTCAAACTCTGGTCTGCCAGCGACGGTAAGGTACTGAAAGATTTTTCGCGCAAATTTCCCGGAACGTCCACGAACGTTTCATTTGCGGGTACCACACAGATGTCGGCCCTCGTGGATAATTACCTCTACACCTGGAACCTGCAGACCGGTGCCATGAACGGTCGTGTTCCGCGCCTGTACAAAGGGGAGAAACGGGAAAACACGGACCTTAAAGTTGCAGGAAGCCGGATTTTCAAATTGCTTGGAAACAAACTGATGGAGGTCGACAGTGCGGGTAAGATGATTTACCAGTATAAGTCCGCCAGGCCGCTCGGGGTCTGTTTTTCCCTGCAGGTATCCTACGACGGGGCCTATGTGATGTATGCGGGATATGATGAAAAATCCGCGTGCAAGGATTGGAATGTGTTGCTCCAGGTGTTTGATACAAAGACCAGACTCCCGGTGCTGGTGAAGAGTTGTATGGCGGATCGTAACCAGGCGTTTGCATCCACATCAAACAAACTGGTATTCCAGGATATTGCGAAGAAGGGGACACTGAGTGTGTATGACCTGCCGGCAAAAAAGTTACTGTATGATCTTGCGGTGCCGGGTATGTCGGAATACGGAGGCGTACCGGTTTTTTCGCCGAAAGATAATTTTATTGTCGTGGATGGTGAACGGCAGGAGGGTAAACCCGCTGCCGTGATCGTGGACCTGCAGGCCAGGACCAGTTTCCTCGTGAATGTAACCGAACCTGACCTGATAGCTACAAAAAGTTACGGGCTGGCAAAACAGGTTGGGTTTACACCGGATGAAAAATACCTGTTGTTACAGAATAATGCGACCGGTTTTACCGGGGCTTTTGATATAAAGGAACGGCGGTTTGACCGGTCGTTGACCCATCGTGCCCCGGGGACAAATAAAATTTACCCGTCTATTGTTGTTGCCCCCATGGGTAATATGGTTTTTTACTCGTCTTATGAACAGGTGATTTATATCTGGGACCTGCTGAAGAAAAAAGTAACCGGTACCATTTATCCATCGCCCGGTGAAAACCAGTGGGCGGTGATCAGTCCTGATGGAAGCTTTGATGCGAATGAAGCGGCGCAGGGTAATATGTTTTATAACACCGGTGGTTCGGTATCACCGCTCAGTGCGATGTATGAACAATTTTACAAACCACGCCTGCTGCCCCGGATCCTTGACGGGGAGGGTTTTGAACCTTCCAATGTGGATGTCAATAAACTCAGGAAAGCCCCGGTAGTGAAACTGGGTTTTAAGGAGAATACCCGCAACCTGGAAGTGGAAGATGAGAGTGTACAGAAGATTACCGCTTCTTCCAGCAGTGCTACGGTTACCATCAATGCCAGTTGCCCGCTGGATGGCGTGACCGAAATCCGTTTGTACCAGAATGGTAAACTGGTGGAGACAACCCGTGGGCTCGAGATCGGTGAGGATGATGCGGCTGCAAAAAACCTGTCAAAAAGTTTTGCCGTGGGACTGGTGGAAGGTAAAAACTTCTTCCGGGCGATTGCATTGAATACGCAGCGGACGGAAAGTAAACCGGTGGAACTGGAAGTGAGTTATAAAGCAGACAAGCCGGCGCAGGTATCTGCCGCCAACGGGGTGGAGCTGCATCTGGTAATCGTCGGGATCAACCAGTATAAAAACCCAAAGTATAACCTGAACTATGCGCAGGCCGATGCAGATGCTTTCCGTGAATCGGTAACTGCCGGTGCTTCCACTATTTTCAGCCGCGTGAATACGCATTTTGTGCAGGATGCCGATGCCAGTAAAGCCGGTATCAGTGCCGCACTCGACAAGGTGAAAGCGGGCAGCAAGGCTGAGGATGTTTTTATTTTTTACTATGCCGGTCACGGGGTGATGAATGATAAAAAGGAGTTTTACCTGGTACCATCCGATGTGACGCAGTTGTATGGCAATGATGATGCGCTGGCGCAGAAAGGGATCAGTTCAGCCAGTCTCCAGGACTATTCCAAAAACATCAAAGCACAGAAACAGTTGTTTATCCTTGATGCCTGCCAGTCGGCGGCGGCACTGGAAAATATCGTGGCTGCCCGTGGTGCCGCCGAAGAAAAAGCCATTGCGCAACTGGCGCGTTCCACCGGTACACACTGGCTGGTTGCTTCCGGCAGTATGCAGTTTGCGTCAGAGTTTGGCAAGCTTGGGCATGGTGCCTTTACCTGGTGCCTGCTCGAAGGACTGAAGGGCGCGGCGGATAACGGTGACCGGAAGATTACCGTGAAAGAACTGGACTCGTACCTCCAGGGCAAAGTGCCGGAGATTACGGAGAAATACCGCGGAGCCATTCAGTATCCGGCGAGCTATGGTTACGGAAATGATTTCCCTTTTGTGATCGTGAAATAAGGGGCTGGTTGCAAGGGCGGCACAAAATACCCTGTGGAGGGTATTCTTCGGTACTGGCTGTGTAATCTCCGCGGGTTGTGCTTCTTAGTGTATAACTTGTAACCAGTACGGCCACAACGCAGAACCAGCGGCGTGTCCGTGAATAACTTAACCACCATGAAAGCCTTAGTGCTTGCTTTCGCCCTTTTATTCGCCATCACCCTTCCCGCCCAGCAGAAACGGGCGTTGATCGTTGCCATCGGGAAGTATCCCGATGCCAGCCGGATCAGGCCCATCGCTGCACTCAATGATATTCCCTTTGTGCGGAATGCATTGCTGAAAAATGATTTCCCTGTAAAAAATATTGACACGCTGGTAAACGCAAAGGCCACGAAGGCCGGGATCCTGAAGGCGATGGACCAGTTGCGCATGAAAGTCACCCCCGGCGATGTGGTAGTGATCCATTTTTCCTGCCATGGCCAGCAGATCCGCGACCAGCGTACTGTTGAACTGGGTCGTGATGAGGACGACGGTTACGATGAAGCGCTGGTACCTTATGATGCACAGAGCCAGTACAGCGCCACTGGTTACAGGGGCGAGAACCACCTGCGGGATGATGATCTCGATCCCGTGCTGTCGGCCATCCGGATGAAGATCGGGCGGAGTGGCAGCCTGCTGGTATTGCTGGATGCCTGTCACTCCGGTACGGGCACAAGGGCTTCCGGGTTCGCGGTATCACGTGGTGAACCCAAACCATTTATCGATCCTGAATACCCGATGACGGGCCTGGTGGACATGGGTGAAAACCCCGGGTTCTTCAGCGGTTCCGATTCAGTGGCGAATATGGTGGTGTTCAGTGGCACCGGTCCCAACCAGCTGAACTACCAGCTGCGCGTGGATAACCAGGATGTGGGTTCATTGTCCTTTGCTTTTTACAAGGCCATGCAGGAACTCGGACCCGGAAGCAGTTACCGGTTATTGTTTGAAAAAATCCGGGCGACTATTCAGGCCGGGATCCCCGACCAGCTACCTGTTGCGGAGGGGGATCTTGACCAGGTCGTATTCAGCGGTGATTATAAGAAAGCAAATGAATCATGGTATATCCGGGTGGGGGCGCCAAAGAGGAATGCCGCTAGTGACACGGTTTTTATGCTGGGCAAGGGCCGGATGGATAATCTACTGCCTGGTGCAAAAGGAAAAATATTTATGGCAGGCACTGATACCTGGGTGGCTGATGCGGTGATACGCATGGCGGCGGAATTTACCGCACAGGGGACCAGCAGTGTGCCACTGGAGAGAAATAAACTGTATGAGCTCCGGATGGAAGAGCTGGGTTATGGCGCGTTCAGTGCGGTGTTGCGGTTTCTGACGGATGGGGCAGGATCAACAACAGCCACCCGGAGCAAAGCAGGATCGGGCAAAACAGATGCGGTTGAATCGCAGGTGCGTGGCTGGCTGAAACCTTATTCCTTTATCCGGTTTGGGGAAACTGCCGATTACGAACTGGGGGTTACAAAGACTGCCGGTGGGAATGAAATGAAAATGTTCGACCGGAATGGCCGGCTCGTCTGGTCTGCACTATTTACTGATAGCCTCGCTAACGCCGACCGTGCGGGATTGCTAGATGCACTCAAACGTTCGATGCGCCAGCAATACCTCCGGAATATCACGGATGGTGGTTCACTCGCCGGAAAGGTGGCAGTGACCATCGAGCCAAAAGAAGCCGCTGCCGGAGCGCGGCCGGATGAATTCAGTGCCGGCGATCATTACTACCTGCACCTGGAAAATAAAACGAATCGCAGGTTGTTTTACAGTGTGCTGGACCTGCTGCCGAATAATAGCCTGGACATCCTGTATCCGTATGGAGATAAGGATCCGTCTAACTATTCCATTGAACCCGGGGGCAGGATCACCCGTGAACTGGCAATTTCCCGTGAACCGGTTCGTGGCAGGGAAATGCTGAAAGTGTTTTTTACCCGTGAGCCGATGGACCTGCGTGCGGTGTTTGCCAGGAAAAAAGAAAGGGGACAGGGAAACAGTATTGAGGTGATGTTATCCGACCTGTTCAAGGATGGTCCCTCGACCCGCGCCGAAGTGCCCGCGGTAAACATGGAGGAAATAGCAATCGTAAGCACCGGATTTATTGTGAAATAATATGCGAACCCTGCAGAATACCATATGTATACTATTGTTCCTGCTGAGTGGCAGTGTGCGCGTTTCCGCACAGTCGAATACGATCCCGCTCCGACTGGGTGTGGACTCGGTAGTGCGTGATGGCGATACGCTTTATGCATTTGTATATGCGGGAAAAAATGTTAACCTGGTGGAAGGGTTGCAGGGAACCCTTTACCGGTCCAAAACCGATATCAAATGGGATTACAACGAGATCGGGACCGGCACGGTGGTGCAGGCCGATTCCTTTTTTTCCTTTATCAGAATCAGGCCCAACCGGGGGGATAGTTCCGTTGTGAAACCCGGCGACATGCTGAGTTTCCAGGTGGTGCCCGTCAAACGCCGCTATCCGAATATCTTTTATGATCTCGTGCTGCAGAATATCATTTTCACCAGTTATGCCACCCGGCAACCTTTTTACTCATTGTACTGGCTCGCGAAAAATGATCTCCCGGGTGCGGAGAAAGAAATAGCGGAAGAACTGATCGGTGATGCCCGCTTGTTTTACAACCAGGTAGCTGCGCAGAATGAACCGGGGCAGGTTTTCAACTATATGGCAACAGAGGGAAGGTACAGGGGTCTTGTCATGAAGAAGCTTTTTGAAAAACTCAGGCAGGAAGATGTGATGAATTATCTCCTGTATGTAAAGACCTATCCGCGGAGGTATATCGGGCAGGGACACCTGTATATTGAATCCTTCGGTGGCTGGTTCTATTCCGGGGCACCGTACAGCACCGCGGAAGTGCGCAAGGTATTGTTCCCCGTATTCCGCAATAAGGCACTGCTGAAACAACAGGTGCTGGCATATACCACTGCGATCCGGATGGAGAATATGGGTTTGTCGTTTGCGGAAGAGGCCAGTGATCTTTTCAACAGCGGCCAGTTGGCTGCCAGCAAGGAGTTGATGGATTTTGCCACTGCACTTGCGGAGGCCGTGAATGATGACGAAGCAAGGGCAGGGATCCAGCTTATGAAAGCACAGATCCTGCAGGATGATAACAAATTTCCCGAAGCGATCATCCAGGTAGAAAAGGCGATAGCGATCTGCCGGATGTACAATGCTGATACATCGGCTGACTATCCCGATTTCAAAATCACCGAGATCAAGGCACTGATCAAAAGAGGGTATTGCCAGTATAAGATCTCCGCTTACAAAGCCGGTCGTGAAAGCCTCGAACAGGCAGGGGCTTTGCTCCAGCGCACCCGCAAACAGATCGGGGAGGATGTGTATTTATTCCAGACGGCTAAACGGTACCATTTCGCGGGGTATTTTGATTACCTCGTTAAAGACTATGCCTCTTCCCTTGTGAACTACCAACGTGCAGTTAAGATCAATGACAGCATCGGCACACGGGCATCGATCAATACGAATGCGGACCTGTTGCTGGAGATCGGCAAGATCCTCGTATCACAGAAAAAAGTTGCGGAGGCGATTCATGCATTTGAAGAAGCCGGCAGTATATATAACGGGAATGGATCTGGTGCAAACGGGGTATCGGTGCTGGTGCAGACCGGGCTTGCCTGGTATGAAGCCGCCGATTACTCCAGGAGTATCGGGTATTACAGGGAGGCGTACGCGTATTATGTTTCGGTGAAGGATGATGCGAATGCCGGTTATCTGCAATCGCTGCTTGGCCTGGCTTATGCCGCAAACGGCAACAGCGATTCTTCGATCACTGCGCACAGGCTTGCATTGAAACTCCGGAACGGCAGTGCATATGGTGTGGCATACTCCTGGAACCAGTTATCGAGATTGTATAAATCGACCGGTTTGAAGACCGAGGCGTTACATGCAATCGACAGTTCATTGCTGTACTACCGGATGGCGCGGGACAGTGCCGGTGTGTCCGAAGTGCTGACACTGAAAGGCAATGTATACCAGCAGGACCAGCAATACAATCTTGCCATCAGGTACCTGGAGAGTGCGCGGAAAGCCGCTGGCAGTGCAAGTGCCGAGTTGCTGTCACAGATGGGTGATGTCTGGTTGCAGCTGGATACGGCAAAGGCCCGGGACCTGTTCCGCGAATGTCTTGCTGTAAGCCGGAAATCCGGCAATCCCGGGTATGAATTTACATCCAACCTGATGCTCGCGCAGTTGTATGCTGCGGTGGGTGACAAAACGGGTTCGGCAAAATATTTCAATGATGCCGTGGCTTATGCCAACGGTTCGTCTTCCGGACTGGACCGCGCTGCCGTGCTGGGGATGCGGGCTTACTGGGCCATCATGGACCTGGATCCGGACAGCGCAATCTATTATTACCAGCGGGCGTATGAGGTGTATGATTCGGTGGACCGGTTTGTGGCGGTTGATTACCTGAACCGAATTGCGAATGTGCATGTAACGCAGGGAAATTTCACCCGGGCTGACCAGTTGCTAAAGGAGGCTGCTGCCCTTGCCCGGTCGATTGGTTCCAACCTTGGCCTGGCCAGTACTTATGTGAATGCTTCTTTCCTGAAGATCCTGCTGGGTGATGTGCGTGAGGGTCTTGCCCTGAACGACAGTGCGCTGGAGATCTATGGGCAGTCGGGAAATGATTTCAGTCTTGCTTTTGCGCTGAGTACCCGTGGCGGGCTGCTGATCACTGCCGGGCGATATGCCGACGGGGTAAAATCATTGCTGCAGGCGGACAGTATTTACCGCAGGCAGGGTACCGATTATTATACGGCGGGGATCTGGGCAAATATCGGTGTGGCTTATTATAACCAGGATGATTTTGCGAATGCGGTGAAATATTTTGAAAAAACGGCTGCGCTGAATCCGCAGGGGATGGTGACGGAGGATTACCTGCTTACGCTGAGCAACCTTTCTGAAGCTTATTATTATAACAAGCAGGCCGGGAAGGCGGAGAAGCTGGCCCGTGAATGGTTGCCCGTATCGCAGAAAACTAATTTCCATCGCAGCGGGGCTTCTTTTGCGCAAACCCTTGCTGCTATTGCGTATGAACAGAAAAAGTATACAGAGATACCCGGATGGCTGGAGTATGCGAGAAAACATAGCCTGATGGGCAGTAATCTTTCACTCGCGAATATTTATGTGCTGAGTGCAAAGATGTCGGTCAAGGATGGTGACGCTGCTTCCGCTGAAGAGTATTACCGCAACGCCTGTGACATTGCCGTCCGGTATGATATGGGTTCACGGAGCTGGATCAGTTTTTACGAAGCTGGTTTGTATTACTATAAAAAAGGGATGTATGATACAGCAGTGGTCCGGCTGAAGAAAGCCGTGGAGCTGGTGGAGAAGGGTGCCGGGAACCTGTTGGGTGGTGAAGCGGGCAGGAATGCGTATAGTAATGATGTGCGGAAAGTGGAGATGTATTCGATGCTGACGGCTGCGCTGCTGAAAACAAAACATGAGAAAGAGGCCTTTGCTTATGCCAATAAAAGTAATATCACCGGACTGCAGGTGTTGAACGGCCCCGCTTCGATGCAGGGGGATGCCGGGAAAAACCAGGCACTGGCTGGTCTTGGTGAACTGCAGCAGAAGAAGGATGCGCTGGAAAAATCGGCCGCGTCCATCCGTTCCGATTCCACTGCCGGTCCGAAGATGCTGGCCATCCTGCAGCAGACGCGGATTGTGGAAGAGGAGTATTCAAGGTATGTGGAAGGGCTGGTAGCGAAGTATCCCGAGATCGGTTTGTATTTCCAGCGGAATGCCAACCCGGATGATTTTTACAATTACAAGGGCGAGTTGCCCGATGATATGGCCTTGTTGTTATACCTGCCGAACGGGAATGACCTGATGGTGTTTTCCCTGACCAATGAGGAGTTGTCGGTGGAAGTGGTGCAGCTGAAGCCGGGAGTCAATGCGGCGATCAATGCATTCAAATCGCTTGCGAAAAACCGCGGAAAATCCGCTACCGGTGCGCCTTTACGGGTTCGTTCGGAAGTGGTGGATGAAGAGCCGGTACTGGCCAACCTGAACTTTAAGGATGTGTCGTCGGAATTGTACCAGCTGCTCGTCGGATCTGTGGAGTCGAAGATAAAGGGCCGGAAAAAAATATGTATCATCCCGAATGGTAACCTGAGCAACCTGCCTTTCCAGTGCCTTGGTCGTGAGGTGGCCGGGACTGGATTCCGGTATTTCATGGAAGACTATGCGGTGTTTTATACCAACCAGCTGGATATGTTCAGGGGTGCACATGATCGCGCCAATGAAGTGGTGAAGCCTGTCACATCCTTTGCTGCGTTCGGGGTACCTGATCAGACGCTGCGGTACAACCTGGATGAGGTGAAGACCATCGGCGGGATCATGGGTTCCGATTCCACCGTGTATGCCGATGGGCGGGCTACGGAGTCCGCTGCCCGGGCCAGCCTGCTGAAGAAAAAGGTCATCCATTTTGCCACGCATGGCACATTGAATTATAACCAGTACAGCCAGTCGTACCTGAAATTTTTACCCGATGCCGATACCAGTGGCGGGAGGGATGGGCGGCTGACGATTGACGAGATCAAGAAGTTGCTGATCACGGGTTGTGACCTGGTGACGCTTTCTGCCTGTGAAACCGCGGTGAACAGCCAGCTGGTAAAGGGATGGAATATTTCCCCTGCCAATGCCTTCCTGCAGCGCAAGGTGAAGTCCGTGGTTGCCAGCCTGTGGAAGGTGGATGATGAGGCCACGAGCCTGCTGATGAAAGCATTTTACGAGAACCTCGGGAGCGGAATGGAGAAGGTGGAGGCCCTGCGCCGGGCGCAGGAGACCCTGAGTAAGGATCCGAGGTATACGCACCCGTATTTCTGGGGGGCATTTGTGTTGTTTGGTGACTGGAAATGATCCGTTAAATACCGTCCGCAGGGTATCTGCGGAGTTTGTAAAGCCATTATATTTCGCCACATAAAACCACCGTATATGAAACAGATAGTTTTTGCTATCGCCTTTTTGATTGGGATTACTGCTGCTGCTCATGCGCAGAAGCTGCCCAGGATTCCCTGTTCCACTGACCTGACTGGTGCGAGGTTCCAGGAGATTGATACCACGCCGGGCCGTGGGGTTGCTGATAATTATAAAACCTGGGACAATGGTAAGGTGTTGCGCGTGAAGTTCATGCCCGGGGGTAGTCCGTCGATCCGTGCCAAGGTTATTGCTTATGCCAAGACCTGGGAAGCGTACGGGAATATAAAATTCCAGTTTGTTGCGGATACGGCGAAGCTGACTGACCTGCGGGTGCAGCTGGGTCGCGGACGCGGGCATAATTCGAGTGTTGGCAAGGATGCCAATTTACAATCACAGTCCAATGCCACTATCAACTTCGACACCCTGTATTTTGCGGATGTGACGTATTATCTCGCGAAGGCCAGGGCGAAGGGTGTCCAACCCCCGTATAGTTATGACCATGTGGATGCCGAGATGGCGGTTGACCCGTTCCACTGGAATGAAAAGGAAGTAAAACGCGTGGTGACGCATGAGTTTGGCCATTCACTGGGGTTGTTGCATGAGCAGAGTTATCCCAAGGCCGTGAACTGGAAAAAAACAGATTCGGTGTATGCCTATTACGAGCAGACGCAGGGCTGGGATCGTGCGAAGGTAGATTTCAATGTGTTTGAAGCCAATGACCAGTTTTCAACCAATGGTACGGGTTACGATCCGAAGTCGATCATGCATTACAGTATTGAGTCCTGGCAGACGACCGATGGGTATTCGCTGAAAGATAACTATGACTTATCGGATGGCGACAAGATGGTAATTGCGGCATTGTATCCGCGGAATGCGAAGGTGTCGCCGTATGAGGTGCCGAAGGTGGATATAGCGCCGGGAGCGAAGTTCAGGTTTGCCGTGGATACCGTGCGGAAGGGGCTGGTGGTGTATCCGATCCTGGATATCAAAACCAATTCCAAATTAGGCACGGTATATTTTGTGGTGAAGCTGGTGGATGGCGATGATTATTATTTTAAAACCGAGAACCAGTTTTACAACTGGGGTGGGATAGCTGCCTCGTATGTGCGGATGAACCTGTTGCCCAATTCGAAGAGGAGTTATAACAGGACCACGAAGAACCTTGAGATCTTTTTCCCCTTTGCCCAGATGCCTGATCTCGGTGACAAGCAGGTCAAGATTGAGTTTTCGGTGGTGCTGGATGATGTCAGTAATGGCCAGTACAATAAGCTGATGTATAATACGCTGACGGCGCCATTGAACAGTATGAAGAAATAACAACGGGCAAGCCCGCGGTTTTTAAGACTGCGGCTTGCTGATTGACTGTTGGAGAGGTTCAGCAGTTGCCGGGACGGGTCCGTGAGGGTTTGTCCCGGTTTTTTTTAGTTACCTGCGTCGGTCCTTGTTTTTATTTCTTTATTTAACTGGCCGAGGCTGATCAGCAGGGGAACGAAGCTCATGGTACAGCCAAAAACCACGGCCAGCATGGCGGGTTGTTTTGCGGTGATGGCGTAATAAAGCAGGAATGCACAGGCGAGGACCATGAAAATACCGAGGCCGGTGAGGGCGGCGGTGAGTTTTTTGCGTTGGATCAGCAGTTGTTGCGTGGGTTGTTCACTGAGCGGCTGCGTTTTCTTCATGAGCTGGGGTTCTGTTGTATGGTTTCCGCAAATAAACGATTTTACCTAATTTCCTGCAAATGAAGCCCGTTAGCAGTGGGCCTTTGGAGGTTTTTTCAGGGTTTTTTTTGGAAAAAAAGGTATTCTGCCCGGAAGACTTTATATTTGCACTCCCCAATTGAATCGGGAAGTAGCGCAGGCCGGTAGCGCACCTGGTTTGGGACCAGGGGGTCGCAGGTTCGAATCCTGTCTTCCCGACCACCTTACTTCGGTAAGAGAGTCAATAGCCCGCAAATCAATGATTTGCGGGTTTTTTTATCCCCAAAGCATATCAAATAAATACAACGGAATTCAAATTTCTGGTGAGTTATTCGGTGAGTTCATTTTCGCCCGGAAAGCCCGCTAAATTTGACTTTGATGCGGAAAATCATCACCCATTCTCGCCATTCTGGTGAGTAGCTGACCAGCTAATAGTACTGAGGAACGAGTTTTTTAATTAAAACCGGTGAGAAATGAGAAGTACTAACACATTCGGTGTGCGGTTTATTATCCGTTGCACCAAGGCAAGACCGAGCATTGCCGCTATTTATGCCAGGGTAACCGTAAACAAAAAAAGAATTGAAATTGCCTTGAAGCAAACGGTTGACCCTCTCTTGTGGAATGGGCCGAAAGGTTGTGTTGAAGGCAATAAGGAAATGGCCCGCAAGATCAACCCATATATCGAAGAGGTTCGGTACAAACTGATGGAGGCCTATCAGGAAATGCGGTTGCAGGACAAACTGATCAATGCAGAGTCATTAAAACGAGTCTTTATCGGCGAAGAGAAGGCCCTTAGCTCTCTTGTAAGCCTGATGACCTACCACCGGGCAAATGCAAATTCAACTCTTCGGAAGGGCACCCTGAAGAACTATGCTGCGACTGAAAAATACCTGCTCAGGTTTCTGAAACATCGCCACAAGGCATCCGACATTTTCCTCGAAGAATTGAATTTCCAGTTTATTACTGAATTCGAGCTGTTTCTCCGCACTACAAAACCACTTGCAGCTAAAAATGCGCTGGGCGACAACGGCATAATGAAGCATATGGAACGGTTGAAAAAAATGGTAACGATGGCGGTTAAAATGGAATGGATCAATAAGGACCCGTTCGTTAGGTATAAGCTGAGATTTAAAAAGTCGGAACGCGAATTCCTTTTGATGGAAGAATTGGACACCTTGGGCAATACCGGAATGCCTAATCAAAAGCTCGAAAAATGTCGGGACATCTTTCTCTTTTGTTGCTATACTGGACTTGCCTACATCGATCTTTTTCATCTGACACCCGATAATATTTTGCTCGGCATCGACGGCGGCACCTGGCTCAAAACTACCAGACAGAAAACAGACGTCAAAGTAAGTGTGCCCCTTCTTACTCCCGCGTTAGACCTTCTTACAAAGTATAAAGATGATCGATCTCTGCACAAGAAGGGAAGGATTCTGCCCTGCCCTTCTAATCAAAAGGTAAATGAATATCTAAAGGAGATTGGTAAGCTATGTGGATTTCGTAAAAATCTAACCTTCCACCTGGCTCGTCACACATTTGCAACGTCAGTTACGCTCAATAACGGAATTCCGTTAGAAACTGTTAGCAAGATGCTGGGTCATACAAAGCTTTCCACGACACAGGTTTACATCCATGTGTTGGAACGTAAGATTAGCGAAGACATGAAGCAACTCAGGCAGAGGTTCGCGCTGCCAAGCCTTAAAGAAACTTCCACAGTCGTCAACTTTAAATGATAAACATGGAAACAAGTATGTCATATTTGACCCTGATACAAGATCTCAGAAAGCGGATAAACGAAAGCAGATATAATGCAGCGAGACTTGCAAACAGGGAGCAACTGGTGCTGTATTATAATGTGGGAATGATGATCTCAGACAAGGTTGACAAAGAGGCCTGGGGACAAAATGTCCTCAATCAAATTGCGACCGACATTCAAGCAGCATTACCCGGCGTCCGGGGTTTTTCAGCGCGAAACCTGAGAAATATGCGACAATTCCACGCCGAATATAAAAGCCTTTCAATTTGGCAGTCAGTCACTGCCAAATTGAAAATTGACGTAAACAAGTCTGATGAGGGGGTGCAGTTACTTAAAAATCAATTTTTTGCAATTAGTTTCACCCATCATCTTCTTATCCTAACCAAGTGCGGGAATGTAGCGGAGAGGGAGTTTTACATACACCGCGCAGGAACCCAGCTCTGGTCTGTTTCGATCCTCGAACACCACATTGCGGCAGATTTGTTCAGGCAGGAAGGAACATTGCCTAATAATTTCACTCAGATTCTACCAGGGGAAATCCATCAGGCCGCAATTCGAATGTTTCAGGACGACTACCTACTCGATTACCTCGATCTCGGGAATGACGACAATGAGCGGGAATTGGAAGCCAAGATCATTCACAACATCAGACACTTTATTATGACAATGGGCAAAGGGTTCTCCTTTATTGGGAATCAGTTCAAACTGGAGGTAGATGGGAATGAGTTCTTTGTAGACCTTCTTTTTTTCAATCGATACTTGCAATGCCTGGTAGCCTTTGAGCTCAAAAGAGGAATGTTTAAGCCTGAATACATAGGCAAAATGAATTTCTATCAAAATGTTTTAGACGCCCAGGTCAGGTTACCTCATGAGAAGCCGACAATTGGGATTGTTTTGTGTAAAGACAAGAACAATACGGTTGTTGAATATGCCATTAAAAATGTTGGAAATGCTATTGGCGTGGCAACCTTCCGGACCACTGCGAAAATGCCAAATGATCTGAAAGAGGTGCTACCTGACGCCACCGAACTGGGACGGATAGTATCTCATTCGGGTCTTACTTCGTCATGAGATGATCGAGCCCTCAGGGATCAGGAAGTGCAGGAAAAAATTCTTTTTGAAATTAAAAAGTATATAAGCAAACACGAGTTTACGAAACCAATAACGGGTCGAAAACGGTAGAGTAACGTGTGAAATGAAGTGAGTGTATGGAAACGAGGCAGATTACAACTGACGATTTGGAGCGACTCCGGCGGGAATTGCTTAAAGACTTAAAGATCTTATTGA
>SEAD01000224.1 GCA_004173355.1 Chitinophagaceae bacterium
AGAGCTGGCAGAGTGGTCGATTGCGGCAGTCTTGAAAACTGTTGACTGTAACAGGTCCGGGGGTTCGAATCCCTCGCTCTCCGCCTTCGCCCCCGAAGCATCAGCAAAGGCGGGTCTTTTAAAAGGTGGACAATGACGGAGATAGTTCGTCAGGTTTACAAAAAAATAGATGGTCCATTGGTCAATAACCAATGGACTTTTTTTGTGCCCGTTTTCGCCCGGGACAGCAGGGTTTTTTCGTGTGTGGTACTGGGAATTTCCTATCCGGCGTTGTGAGTTATCCACTAAAATGGGTGCCAGGCGCATATTGGATTAAAAATTGCCTTGCGTACCCGTTAACCAGAAGCGATTTCCGCTTAAAACCTCGATCCTAATCAAGCTCACTTATGGCGAAGACCCGTGTTGGTGTTCTGGACGCATTGCGCGGTATTGCCGCGATGGCAGTTGTGTTCTATCACTATACATTTATGTTCCGCGCGAGATACGGTCATTCATTTGATGAATCGCTGGATTTCACCATTGGCAAATACGGGGTGCAGCTGTTTTTTGTGATCAGTGGTTTTGTAATTTTCATGACTGCGGAACGTGTAAAATCCGGCAAGGAGTTCCTGTTCCGCCGCTTCATCCGCCTGTATCCCATCTATTGGTTCTGCCTGTTGTTTTCGCTGGTGATTCCGGCAGCTGTCCATCCGGGTGACACGGCTCCTTTCACCTTCCAGCAGGTACTGCTGAACCTGACCATGTTCCAGACTGCATTCAAGGTGCCATCCATTGACGGTGTCTACTGGAGTCTTTTCCCCGAGCTGATGTTTTATGCAGTGATTCTTCTACTGCTGCTGGTCAAACAACTCCGGAACATCTATCTCTGGATTCCGTTATGGCTTGCCGTGTCGGCAGCCAGCGGTCTCTTCAATCTTCATATCGCCGATTTCCTTTTCCGGTATGCCGGTCTGTTCAGCGCCGGTATCTTTTTTTACCGGATCTACAATGGCGATAAGAAACTGGTGAACCACCTTGGGATACTGGCCTGTTATCTCGTTGTCATTGTCAACGAAAGCGAGGTGCTGAATCTCTCTACCTTCAACCTGCCCATACTTGGTGTGTTCCTTATATTTTACGGATTTGTGTATCATAAACTAGGTTTCCTCGATCTCGCGTTCCTGCGGTTTTTCGGATACATTTCCTACCCGCTTTACCTGATCCACCAGGAGTTTGGATATGCGGTATTGCTGCAACTCCGTTCCATCGGCCTCACCGCTTACGGATGGATTTTTGTGCCAATGATACTCTCCATCGGATTCGCATGGCTCATCGCCCGTTACCTTGAAAAGCCTGTGCTGAATTATGCCCGCCCACGGCTGGAAGCACGGTTATTTCCCCGGGGATTGAAGCAGGGCTGATCACCGGGAGAAGTGGCGCCCGGGCTATCATACGTTGAACCTGCGGGTGCGGCATCATACATTGATCCCGCGGGTGCGGATCACACACTGATCCTGCAGGTGCCGCATCACAGATCACATCGGTAATGCTTAGTCCGCCCTGTATTCCAGGATATCCGCCGGCTGGCAGTCTAGTACCTTACAGATTGCTTCAAGCGTGCTGAACCGGATGGCTTTGGCCTTGCCTGTTTTCAGGATCGAAAGATTGGACAGCGTGAGCCCGACTTTATCTGAAAGTTCATTGAGCGACATCTTTCGCCTGGCCATCATTACATCGAGATTTACAATAATTGACATAGTCAGACGGTTAAATCGTGTTCGGCCTGCAGCTCGATGCCGCGTTTGAATACCTGTGCAATTACAAAGAGTGTGACGCCCATAAAGAGCCATACATCCGCACCACCCAGTCTCATCTGTTCCACCGATGGCAACCCGATTCCCTTTGTGCCCAGCCAAGTGGCATAGTCGGTGCCGTACTTTGAAAAAAAGCCGATCACAATGGCAATCCAGGCATTGATCACAATGTATTTGCGTGCGAGTGGATTAAAGGGACTGCTAAGCGAAAGATCTTTTCGGGTGATCATCTGTATGATCACATAAAACAACGTTGCCCGGAGCATCGCGACCAGCGACATCAGTCCTGTCATTACAATAAAGTGGCCCTTGTCGTATTGAAACAGCGGCCGCAACTCAAGATGGTTGTAGAAAAACCCGGGCCCTTCCGGTCCGGCAAACAGGAAATAGAACATGTTGAACAGGAATCCCCCTGCCTCAATACTCACCCCGATAAAAATGATCCAAGACAGGATGGTGAGCGCTATCCGCAAATAAACTGATTTGATATGCATGGCTGAAATGGTTTGTGATTATGCGATAAAAGTAAAACATTTATTGAATAACAATAAATATAAATTGAAAAAAAGTAAAATATTTTTTGTAGCAATCATCTGTCTGCTTCACAAAATGATGACTTTCAGTGTTTTCGCCGATAACATAAAAAGCCTATCTTTTGACTTCTGCCACTCATCCACAACCACCTTTTTATATGATACGAGGGATTTTCCTGACAATGCTGTTGTCTGTTCTAGTTGTTTGTTCCAGTGCCCAGAAGGGCATGGTCGATGATCTCGAAAAAATGATGACCGCCGGCGATTTTGCAGGGGCGCAAAAAGCCCTTGACACCAGGATCCCGCTGTTGCTGAAGTCGGCAAACCCGGATACCCTGATTGCCTATCCGAAGTATATTGGGAAAATTGTGGCGAAACTGCAGGACGATGCGGCGGCAATCGCAGCCGTTAGCGCATTTGCCGCGCAGGTGAGAGCCGCACAGGTACCATTCAATGCGTTGTTCCGTGTCAACATCGAATCAGCTGTGTTTTACAGCCTTAAAGGCAAACATGCCATGGCCTATGAGACCGTGGAAAAAATCGCCCGTGAACTTTCCGTGTTCCTGGCTTCATCACCCATGGATGCAGCGCTTGCTGAAGCTGAACTGGGCGTGTATGGTTATCGCATGGGGAATGTGGGCCTGTCGGGAAAACACCACCGAAAAGCCACAGCCATCCTCGAATCACTGCCTGAGCCAAACTATGAGCGGATGTACAATTCATATAATTCGATGGGAACGATCATGTGGCTCTCATCAAAACTTGACAGTGGTATTTACTACTTCGATAAATCGATCGCTGCGCTGAAAAAATTACCGGCCACACCGGAGAACAGGAATTACCGCGTCGGTATTGTCCAGAACAACCTTTCACAACTTTATAATGAACAGGGGCGGACTGCGGAAGCGATCCATACACTGGAGGAAGGGCTGCTCAACGTAAAAGTTTTCATTGCATCCAAAGAACCTAATCCGAAGAAGGATTTCGCTATCGTGCGGCAGTACCAGTTTATCGATAACCTTGCCCGTGTGTATCGTCACATCGGGGATTTTTCACGGGCTGAATACCTGCTGAACTATTCATTCAGGGGTAAACAGAAGGACATCCCGACAAACATGCAGGAACTTTATATTTCACAGATCAGCATTGGCGGGCTGTATTACGAACAGATGGATTATAAAAAGGCCGAGAAATTCCTGATGGACGGATTGAAGATGGTGCAATCAGAACCTGTACCGTCGTTGCTCTGGTCAGCGGAAGCGTGTAATGCGCTTTCGCGGGTCTATGACGCCCTGGATAACCAACAGCTCGCCGCACAGTTTTTCCGGCAGACAGATAGCCTCTATGAGCTAAGCTACCAGGGGGAATATGACGAAACCTATCTCGATTTTTTACGCGAGTCTTCCCTTTTTTATGCACGACAGCACCAGGATGCCAATGCTGTTGCGAAAGCCAGTAAAGGCCTGGAGTATATCCGCAAAACGCAGGGCATGGAAACCCTCAGCGCGCAGCAGCAGGTGCTGAACATGGCGACGGTGGATTTCCAGCTGGGCAATTATACCCGGTCGCTCGAGCTCAGTCGCCAGGCGCTCGGCATCGTCAATAAAAGGATTTCCGCGAGTACCCAGCTTCTTGATTCGATAAAGGCGGAAATGAGTAAACCCAGTGCTATACTGCTCATGACAAAAGCAGAATACCGGATGCTCCCGGCTGGTGATGTTGCCGGGTTAAAGCGCCTCCTCGCCCAGCTCACGGAAGCACTGGATGTGCTGCAACGGAAGCGTGCCGTGATCAAAGATGCGGATGATATCAACCTGCTGATGTCACAACACAGGGAACTGCTCGACTTCACCAAGGAGTTACAGGTAAAATTGTTTGAACTGACCGGTGACCAGGCGATGATTGACGATGTGATTGACCTGCACGAGACCGCTATCTATAACCGTATCCGCGCACGGCTGGATAAGCAACGGGCCGTGCGTTTTGCTGAAATCCCCGCGGGTGTACAGGCAAAGGAGGAGCAACTCATCGCGGCAGTGACCGGATCGCTGCGCAGTGGCAGGAATGAATCCGAAGCAATGCAACGGTATTTTGTCGCGGAGAAAAACTGGAAAGAGTTCCAGGACATGCTCCGGAAACAATACCCGAGGTATTATGCCATGCGTTACGCGGATATCGGGAAACGTAAAGTGGATGAGCTCAGCCGCTTCGTGCCGGAAGGCGTCACCGTAGTGCGTTTCCTGAATATTGGTAAGAACTACTATGCACTGGTGGCAGATAATAAAAAACACAACTGGGTATCGCTGGATGCCTCGGGTGCCGATAACCTGATCCGCGAACTGGCGGGACAGGACGCAGGGGATGATCTAACATTTAAAAACTGTTACAGCCTCTACACCATGTTGTGGCGTCCGATTGAAAAATTCATCAGCAACAAACGTGTGATGGTGATACCGGATGGTTCACTTTATTACCTGAGCTTCGAAATGCTCACTGCTAAACCGGTGAGTGATGCCGCGCGCTATGTGAAATCAAGCCTGCTGT